>NZ_CP029758.2:3358019-3663293 GCF_004006395.2 Clostridium sp. AWRP
AAAATTAAACAGTACATTTTCTGCTCTTAAGCATAAAAATTTTAGATATTTTTGGACAGGGCAGTGCATTTCATTAATGGGCACATGGATACAAAGAACAGCACAAGCATGGCTTGTATATAGTATTACAAAGTCAGCATTTCTTTTAGGATTATTAGGAGTCTTTCAATTTGGGCCTGTATTTTTATTTTCACTGTTTATTGGAGTTTTTATAGATAGATTTTCTAAGAAAAAACTGCTTATATTAACTCAGGTTATTTTTATGGTACAATCACTTGTATTAGCTTATTTAGTATGGATACATGTGGCTAAATATTGGCACATTGCTGTACTTGCAGTGATTTTTGGATTTGCCCAAACTATTGATTTACCCGTAAGACAATCATTTTACGTTGAACTCGTAGGAAAAGAGGATTTGATGAATGCAATCTCTTTAAATTCTACAGTTATTAATTTGGCAAAGATTGTTGGACCTTCTATTGCAGGTATCTTGATGGTGAAACTCGGTACTACTACCTGTTTCTTTATTAATGGAATAAGTTTTATACCTGTTATTTATGGAATATGTAGAATAAAAGTTAAAGAGAATAAGTTAAAGAGAAATAATCAGAATGTAATAAAAGAAATTAAAGATGGTATTAAATACATAGCAGACAATGATATTTTAAAATTTACAGTTCTACTTATGATTATAGTATGTGTATTTTCAGCAAATTCAGAAGTTATAATACCAGTATTCACAAGTGAAATACTAAAAATGGGAGCAAAAGAGTACAGCTTTCTTTTATCAGCATTTGGTGTAGGAGCATTAAGCGGTGCGATTTTTATGGTACTAAGAAGTAAGCTTGGACTTAGCAAGACCATACAAATTGGAGATGCAATATTAATATCAATAGCTCAAATATTTACATACTTTTTTAGGCAATATTATATAGTTGCTATTTTGATAGTGTTTATAGGATTTTTCTATTTAACATTTTTAAACATGTCAAATTCTATCTTACAGCTTAATATAACAAATGAGTATAGGGGACGAGTTATGAGCATATATTCTTTAATTACTTCAGGTTCTGCTCCTATTGGGAATTCATTTGCAGGTGCTGTTATGCAACAGGCAGGCGCAGGCTTTGGATATTTTTCATGTGGTGTATTTACACTACTACTAACAATTGCTTTATTAATCATAAAAAGCAAGTCCAAGAATACACTAAAGAAAATGGCAATGACTAAATTATAGCTCGTAGTGCATCTCTTCTAGGTCTAAAACCATATGAACATTCGGGAATGGGTATAGATTTGTTTTTTACACAAATCTATACCCATTCTCTTTTCTTCTTTAAAAATAGTAAATGTTTTAATATTTGCCTCGAAACCCATAATTATAATTTAAACTTTTGTACAAGTTCATTAAGTTTCTGAGCACTGCCTGCCTGGATTTGTGCTGTTTTAGCCGCCTGTTCAATTCCCTGTGTAGTTTCATTTATACTCTCTTTTATCACAAATGCATCTTCTGAAGATTTCTGAGCTACTTCTGCCATATTCTGTGCTGCTTCACTCACCTGATTCATGGTTGCAGTAAGTTCTTCTGACATAGACGCAATTTCTTCCGACGTTTTACTTACAAATTCAGCCTCGCTATAATATTGATTTCCCATACTTCCAAAAGCTTCAAATCCTTTACCCACATCTATATGTACAAAATCCAATATATTATTGCTGTTCAATGACAGGTTTTTAAATGCTTCATGGACCTTTGAAATAGTGTCCTGAATACCAGTTGTTGCTTCTGAAGACTGCTCAGCAAGATTTCTTACTTCATCCGCAACTACAGCAAATCCTTTTCCTTTTTCTCCAGCTCTTGCTGCTTCTATTGCTGCATTTAATGCAAGTAAATTGGTCTGCTGCGCTATGCTCGATATCGTATCAGCCATAATTTTTATGTTTTCTACTACTTTACCATCTTCAATTGCCTGCAATGTTTTTTCTCTTTTTTCATTATAGACTTTTCTTGTTCGCTCGATTGCCCTTTTACCACTTTCCTGTACAGTTAAAGCATGCTCTTTTGACTGGTTTGCACTATTACTTCCATCTAAAGATTTTTGTGAAAGCTCACTTATACTAGAATTAACCTCCTGGATAGATGCTGTAATTTCTTCAGTAGATGCACTTGTTTCTTGTACTCCAGATGTAATATTGTCCACAGCATTTTGCATATTTTCAGTTTTAGAATAAAGTTCCTCAACAGTAGCAGATAATTCTTCGCTGGCTGCACTCATATCCTGAGAATTTTCCATTATATTGTGAATAAGATTTTTTATATTGTCTCTAGCATTTGTAAGGGCAACTACAGTTTCTCCAAATTCGTCTTTTCTGGCCATTGAAGATTTATATGATAAATCATATCTCTCTAGTTTATGTGCAAAATTAAGTATGTCATGAAGTACCTTGTTTATGTCATTTGATGTAAGCAATCCTATCAATATTGCAAGAGCAAATCCAAAAATTATCAATATAGCCATTATTACACTTGACATATTGTATAATTTTACATCGTCTTGATTATCGTTTTTTGCATAATTGAGATTTAAATTTATTAAATCATTTAAACTTTTAGACATATTTTCTCTCATAGGTGTCGCTTTATTTAGCAGTTCACTTTCTGCAGATTCATAATCCTTTTTTGATGAAAAATCATCAATATTTTTAACTTCAGCATTATAACTTTTCAATTGATTTTTAAATGTTTCCCATGCATTCTTTTGTGAAGCATCCATTTGAAATGTATCAAAAGTTTTAATATATTCGGCATTATTGCTTTTTTTGGCATTTATATCTTTTTCAGCATCTTGCCTTTTTATATCACTCTTTTGATAAACCATTTTTAAGGTATCTGACCTTATATCAGATAAATTCCTGTTCATATCAGATAACTTATAAACAATCTGCATATTTTGATTGTACATGTTTTGGGAATTACTTGAAACTTTCTTTAAAGATATTGTTCCCACTATTCCTACAATTAAAATCAATGCAGCTACAATTAAATAAGAAATAAGTAATCTTACTTTTACTTTTACATTTTTCAATAAGTTCATTAGAGCCCCTCCTCATATTAAACAAAATGAATATTTTGTATAGAAAATAATACTTTCATACTTATTTGCTATTTCTTTATTTTGATATTATTCCATAAACTGAAAATTATAACATATATTATTACATTTTATTTAAAATAATAGTAATATTTTGATATTTTTTTTATAATCAGCGGATTTTACTTAATAATATGTTATAATATGTTATAATTTATTAGTCAAAATATTCATAATGTATAGTTATTTAAAAAAGTATTTAATTAGCTGATAATAGATTAAACATCGTCCATTTATTTTTAGAAGTAAAAAATTTTAAAAAATTATATTAACAAAATTATATATAAGTGGTATTATAAAAGCTGTTAGTAATAATTAGATGTCATTAATGATACTAAAAGTAACAAAAACAAAATAGTAACTATATTTTAATGGGGAGCTCATGTTTTGGGCTGAGAAAGGACTAGTAAGTACCTGACTCTTATAACTTGATCGGAGTAATGTCCGCGTAGGGAAGGTTTAAAATATTTAGCACACCTGTTTCTACGGGTGTGCTTTTTAATTTATCAATTTACATAGTAAAGGAGCAAAGAAAAATGTATTTAGAAGACACAAAAATTTCAAAGGCTATTATTGATACTTACAAAAATAAACTAGAAGATGTTTTACATTCAGATGTAATTATTGTTGGAGGAGGTCCTTCAGGTTTAGTAGCTGCAAGCTATCTTGCTAAAGCTGGAATTAAAACAACCCTTTTAGAGCGCAGCTTGAGTATTGGCGGCGGCATGTGGGGCGGCGGTATGATGATGAATCAGATCGTTATTCAAGAAAGTGCTAAAAGCATCCTTGATGAATCTAACATTGGATACAAAAAATATGAAGAAAATTACTATACAGCTGATTCCATTGAATGTGTTTCTGGACTTACTTTCAATGCAGCACAATCTGGAGCCAGAATATTAAATTTGATTACAGTAGAAGATGTAATTGTTAAGGATAAATGTATTTCAGGTCTAGTTATTAATTGGGCCGCTGTTGAAAAAACAAGAATGCCTATTGATCCTATAATGATAGAATCAAAATATGTTCTTGATGCTACCGGACATGATGCATCAGTTGTAAATAAATTAGTAACCAGAATGGGAAATGTTTTAAACACTCCTAACGGAACTTTGGAAGGCGAAAAGCCAATGTGGGCAAATCGAGGAGAAGAACAGGTGGTTGAAAATACCCGTGAAGTTTACCCTGGTCTTTATGTATCTGGTATGGCTGCCAATGCAACTTTTGGTGGTCAAAGAATGGGACCAATTTTTGGAGGTATGTTAATTTCAGGACAAAAAGTTGCCCAGGAATTAATAAAGAAAATAAAAAGCCGTTAACATATGACATACATAGGTTAATTACTCTATCCTATATTTAAAATAAAAATGTATCCTGCAGAATAGACACGGAAAATGATATCGTATATAATCTTACAGGATACTCTTATATTTAATCAATAACCTTATGTATCATTTTTTGAAATGCCTTATCAGATAGGATTTCATTTGTAACAAACTTACCATTATAAAACAAGCTATATGTAGTAAACGGTGCTGGGGACATTCTTGCTTCCTTAGTTGATTCAAATCGTATTGATTTAAATGCAATTTTTTTCTCAGAAGCAACCTTTTCAATGATAGGCACATACTTTGCAGTAAACGGACATTGATTTGAATAATATAAAACAAAACCTTGCTCTTTAATTGAAGGTACTTTTATATGTTTCATAAAACTGGGCTTAAGTACATTTTCATGAAATGGCAAATAAAATAATTCATAGAAAGGCTTTGAAGTATCAGCCAATTCAAATTTCTTATATTTTAAATACTTAGAATCTGAAATATAAGGAATTTTCTTTTTAGCAGACAATATGACTAGCCCTAATTTCCCCTTTTCCCTACTATCAGAAATACAGGCATTCAAAAGTTCATTTGAATATCCCTTTCCTTTAAATCGCCCCGATACCCACAGACAGTCAATAAACATATAACCCTTTGCCTCAATAGGACACCATGCATTTTCTGCTGGCACATATTCTATAAAACACTTTCCCCTGACATTTCCTTTTAAAAATACCAGTCCTTCTTTAAAACGTTTCTTCAGCCATTCTTTTTTTGAAACAACCTGGCAATCTTTATTGCTTGAAATTGCACAGCAAATATGTTCTTCCTCTATATTTTCTTCCGTAACCTTTATTAATTCCATTTTACCACCTTCTTAGATTTTATTTTACTATATAATATATCAAACATAACATGACAACTGCATGTCATCTTTGATATATTTCTTCAAGTTCATATTTTCTTCATAATCAAAAGTATAACTTGATCTATAGCAACTGGAAATATATACTCTTTATTAAAAGTAGAAAATGCTTCTAAATTGTGATATATTGTTAATAAAATATTTCACAAAATTATGAGAGAAGGAATTATAAATGGAGAAAATTTTTCAATCATTGATTAATACTGCACCAGTCATAAGTGAAGCACTTGAAGGAAATACAGTTATCACAATTTGGGATAAAGAAAAATGTATATATGCTCTAGACAGTAAAAATAAAAAATCTACTGTAAAAGCCGGCGACAAATCCGACATGAATCTTATTGAAAATGTTGGTGCCAGTGATACCATTTTTAATAAAAAGGAAACATTTAGAGCTATATTTAATAAGAATGAACATGGTATAGATGCTAAAGTTACCATAATTCCTGCAATTAATAAAAACGGACAAGTTGTTGGCGTATTAATTTTATCAACAGACATAGAAAGCGCTATAAAAATTAAAAAATCCACATCAGAATTAAAGAGTTCTCTTCAAGAAACAAGCTCAAGTATATCAGAAATTACTAACGATGCTGTTAAATTGTCTGAAAAGTTAAATTATATTATAGAAAATACTGAAGTAACAAAAAAATTAATAACTGAAAGCAATGAGGCTATTAATTTAATTGAAAGCATCTCAAAACAATCTAATCTTCTTGGACTTAATGCTGCAATAGAGTCTTCAAGAGCTGGAGAATATGGAAAGGGGTTCTCTGTAGTAGCAGGAGAAATGAGGAAATTGGCATCAAATAGCAGTGAATCTTCTAAAAAGATCTCATCAGCACTTGTCGAAATGAACAATAATATGAAAGTAATAATAGATACTATAAATGAATTGGGCCAAATAGCCACAACTCAAGCCGGTTCATTAGAAGAAGTATCTGCAGCAATAACACAAATTACTGAAAATTCACAGGTATTGGTTGATAATATGAAGTTACATTAATGTAAGTTGAAAAATTTAATTTAACTTTTTCTCAATTTTGTGATTAATTAATAATGCATCACCTTTGTATAGTATAAGGTGATGCATTATATATAAAATAAATACCATGTGCTATCCTTTTATTAAGAAACTATAGCATAACTATCTAATAATTCTTACCATTACAACTCCATTGATTGCCTTAATTTTTTCCAGTACCTCAGAAGTTACATTACCATCAACATCTATTATATTGTATGCAATTTTTCCCTTATGACTATTTAGCAAACTGGCAATATTTATTTCATTTTGTGCTAATATAGTTGTTACCTGTCCAACCATATTAGGAACATTGATATTTCCCACTAAAAGCCTTATGTGACCTTTGTACTCTAGATCACAATTTGGGAAATTTACTGAATTTTTAATAGTACCTCTTTCAAGAAAGTTTCTAAGTTCCTCTATTGCCATAGCTGCACAATTTTCCTCTGATTCAGGCGTTGAAGCTCCTAAATGAGGAATTGTAATAATATTATCATTTCCTATTAATTCATCCTCTGGGAAATCTGTGACATAGCAGCTTACAGTGCCATCTTCTATTGCTTCAAGTAAATCTTTATTTACAACTAGTCCACCTCTTGCTATGTTTATTATTTTCATACCTTTTTTCATAATTGCAAACTTTTCTTTATTAATCATACCTTTTGTATTATTATTTAGTGGAACATGAATAGTAATATAATCTGCTTCAGCAAGTAAGCTATCAAAATTCATCTCTTTTTCTACCTTTCGAGAAAGATTCCATGCTGAATCTACGGATATGTATGGGTCATACCCTATTACCTCCATACCAAGTGCAAGTGCATCATTGGCAACTGCTGCTCCTATAGCACCCAGTCCTATAATTCCAAGCTTTTTTCCTTTAATTTCTGGGCCTTGAAACTGACTTTTGGATTTCTCCACTAACTTTGCAACATCTTCACCTTTTCCTTTAAGAGACTTAGTCCAATTTATTCCTCTATATATCTTTCTTGAAGAAAGAAAAAGAGATGCTAAAACTAACTCTTTAACAGCATTTGCATTAGCTCCTGGGGTATTAAATACAACAATTCCATTTTCAGAACATTTGTCTATTGCTATATTATTAACTCCAGCTCCTGCCCTTGCAATTGCTTTAAGATTTTGAGGAAGTTCGGCATTAAGCAAATTGAAACTTCTAAGAAGAATTCCGTCTGGATTATCGAAATTTTCCCCAATTTCATATAAATCATTTGGCATTGTATTAAGTTTTTCTTGTGATATGTTATTGTACTTTTGAATTTTAAACATTTAATTGCCCCCTATATCATTTATCTGATGGCTGCCTACTGTAACACTCCCACTAAGTAAGATTCCTTGATAGAAAATAGCTTGACCATTTGTCAGATTTATTATTATATTATCAAAATTCAAGCATTTGGGCAACTCTACTATAATACAAATGCTGAATTATTTACTCAACTTTCGCAGTTTAAAAAAATTACGACCTAATTTTTTTAATTGAAAGTTGAAAGTTGAAAGTTGAAAGTTGAAAATTGAAAATTGAGAGTTGAGAGTGACGGTTGATTTTTAGCTATCGCAAAAAATCTTTAAACTTATATGAACCATCAATGTTTGACTTTAGCGAAACAAGGCTTCAAAATTTAATTAAAGATTTTTTGTAGTGTAACGGAAAAAAATCCACATTAACTCTCCACTTTCCACTCTCAATTCTCAACTAATCAAATTGCGACGCAAGTTTTTTATATTAAGTCAAACTTTTACATATGCAAAAGTTGAGTTATTTATTTATACTATTATAAATTTAACCTATATTTAAGGTTACAATGTTATATTTTATCTGATGGCTACCTACTATAACACTTCCAATAGGTAAGATTCATTGATATTAGAAATTGAAAATAACTATTTAGGTAAGGAGGAATACCTGATGCAGCAGTATAAATATGGCATTAAATATGAAACATTGTCACCTGAACATGAATTTTATAAAGAATCTTATATACTATTAGAAGGAGCAATTATTGAAGTTATCTCCAGATTGGATATTATTCGAAAATACAAAGTAGCAAAACAATGTAAAGATCCTATTGAACACTGTAAGGCGAGAATTAAGTCGGCTGAAAGTATGAAAGAAAAATTGATGCGAAAAAATTTACCTGTTACGGTAGAAAGTGCTTTAATGGAAATCCACGATGCAGCTGGAATCCGTGTTATCTGTCCATTCTTAGATGATATTTATTGGATTGTAAACATGTTAAAGAACCAGCAGGATATTAAGATTATTAAGGAAAAAGATTATATTTGCAATCCAAAGCCAAATGGCTATCGTAGTTATCATATGATTTTACAAGTGCCATTACATCTAGAAAATAAGATTGAAATGGTGTACTGTGAGATTCAAATACGTACTATTGCAATGGATTGTTGGGCAAGTTTAGAGCACCAGTTAAAATACAAGAAAAACATTTCTAATGAAAAAATGATTATAAATGAATTAAAACGTTGTGCAGATGAAATTGCTTCAACAGATTTAAATTTGCAAACTATTTCAGATATGTTAAATGAAATACAATATTAGGGATTTTCAAAGAAATAACCAGTCAGTATGCTAGCCTATTTTTTATCATACTGCGTCACATCTTTGACTTATTAGTTCCTTTCAAATCCCTTAAGATGGAGAAGATATATTATGAGAGTTTTACTTGCAGAAGATGAAAAAGAATTGTCAAATGCACTAGCTATCATTTTAAAACATAACAATTATTCAGTGGATGCTGTATATGATGGAGCAGATGCATTAAAATATGGATTATCCAAAAGTTATGATGTAATTATTTTAGATATTATGATGCCAAAGATAAATGGCCTTGAGGTGTTAGAAAATCTAAGAAAAGAAGGAATACATACACCTATTTTAATGCTTACTGCAAAGGCTGAGATTGAAGATAGAATTCTTGGACTAAATACAGGCGCAGATGATTATTTAAGCAAACCTTTTGCTATGGGGGAATTGCTAGCCAGAATTCATGCTATAACCAGACGAAAGAGTGAATTTACACCAAACTTAATTAAAGTAGGAAATATTATCCTCAACAAAGAAAACTATGAATTATCAAGTAAAAAATCCTCTCTAAGACTTGGCAACAAGGAATTTCAGATGCTTGAGATGCTAATGAATAATCCAAAATGTTTAATTTCCACAGAACAGTTTATTGAAAGAATTTGGGGATATGATGAGGAAGCTGAAATCAATGTGGTGCTGGTATACATTTCTTATCTGCGTAAAAAGCTGTCATCTTTAGGTGCTAATGTAAAAATTAATTCAAGGAGAGATTCCTGCTATACATTGGAGGAGATTAAATGATTAAAAAATTACAGAGAAAATTCATTATGATTACAATGGGTTCATTGGCTTTGGTTGTATTCATTCTCCTTGGCTCCATTAATGTAGTTAATCTTTATCAGATAGACCGTAAAGTGAATGGTGCCCTTAAAATTCTTTCAGAAAATCAGGGAAAGTTTCCAATATATAAAAAAGGAAAGCTGCCACCTAATGAGCAAAGATTTGGTTTTCAAATGAATGCAGAAACTCAGTTTGAAACACGGTATTTTATAGTAAAGGTCAATAAAGACGGTAGTATCCGAGAAATTGATACAAACCATATTGCTGCTGTTTCTTCAACCGATGCAGCAGGATATGCCAATAAAGTACTAGATGGCGGTAAAACTAATGGATATAGTGACATCTATAAATATATAGTAGTAAATAAACCGGATGGTCTAATGCTTGTATTCATTGATTGTAGAAGCCAGATACAGATAGCTACTTTATTTTTACTAACTTCTTGTGGAGTTGCACTAATAACTCTTTTGCTTGTGTTTATTCTCGTGTCCATTTTCTCTAAAAAAGCGATTAATCCTATTATTGAAAATATGGAAAAACAAAAACAGTTTATTACTGATGCAGGACACGAGATCAAGACGCCACTTGCCATTATTTCAGCTAATGCAGATGTGCTGGAACTAACTCACGGTAAAAGTGAATGGATTACAAGCACTCGAAATCAAATTTTCCGTCTTAATAAGCTTGTAAAAAATTTACTAACACTTTCAAAGATGGATGAAGGAAATATTAAATTGGTGTTTACTGATTTTGATTTGAGTGATTCAGTTTTTGAAACGGCCGCTCCATTTGCGACCATTGCAGAAACACAGAATAAAAAATTTCTAATGGACATTATACCAGGACTGAATTTACATGGGGATGAAGATAGTATCCACCAACTCGTTTCTACTCTTGTGGACAATGCTGTGAAGTATACTAATGAGAAAGGAACTATCAAAATTTCTTTGTCTGCTGCAAAGAAAGGATCAAAGCTAGAAGTATATAATACAACAGATGACATTGATAAAGAAAACTTAGACAAGTTATTTGACAGATTCTATCGAGCGGACTCCTCAAGATCCAGAGAAACTGGAGGGTATGGAATTGGACTTTCCATTGCAAAATCCATTGTACAGGCTCATCATGGAAAGATTTCAGTTAGAAGTGAGGATGGAAAATCCATTTGCTTTACTGTTCTAATCTAATTAAAGTATCTATTACTGCTTCCTTAATTTTAAGTCAATGCTTGCAAAAGATAAAATTTCTACAAAAAATTTTGTAATTGTACATGTTATGACTTAAAATAAATTATAAGCAGTATATAGATTAGTTTAGAGGAGTATGACCATGTATGGAATTTTATTCAGTATAAGTTTTGCAGTTTCTATAATTTTATTAGTTCTTCTGTATAGAGTAAAAAATGCTGCCATCACAAAGTTATTGATCATAAGTACTGTGCTTGTTTCTTTATGGCTTTTAATGGAAATACTTAGCTATTATATAAAAACAAACGAAATTGCAATTCTATTTCAGAAGATAGAATTTATCAGTATAGTATTTATATCACCACTTTACCTGTTAATAATAAATGAATATGCTAATAGAAATAGAAAAGATCTTTACTTTATTTTATTAATTTTTATTATACCAATATTATCATTACTGTCTTTAATTTCTAACAGTATACCCTACAAATTTATGTCACATGTTAGTATGTCATATATTAATGGTATTCCCATATTGTTATACGTGCCAAATATCGGATTCTACATTAATCTCATTTATACCTACTGCAGCATTTTGATTGGATGCTATATTCTCATGGTAAGATCACTAAATTCTCCAAAATTATATCGCAGACAAAGTACATTTATTTTTATAGGTACAATTATATCAATCGGGCTCAACTTTTTGTTTATTAGTTCTAATTCAAAATTAGTCTTTATAGATGCTACTCCTATTTGCATACTATTAACATTGATTGTATTATACTGGGGAATATTTCATATGCCCAAGTTAGTAATGGTACCAATTGCCAGAGATCTTCTAGTAGAAAATATTAAAGACATTGTTATTATAGTAGATTCTTCTAACAAAATAATAGATATCAATCCAGCAGGCATTAAACTTATAATGTCTTTCAAAAATAAAAAATCTAATATTAAACGAGAGATGAATTTTATAGGAATAAAAATTAATGACCTATTAGAATTCGTACCAAATATAAAACACGTTGCTACAATAAGTGATACAAGCAGCGAATATACAATTACTTTTAACTTCAACAATAGAACTTTTTACTATAGAGTATATAAATCTTCTATTTTTGATACAGATAAATCTGAAATTGGCAGATTATTTACCTTTCACAATATAACTAAAATGCAGGAATACACTAATAACCTTAAACAACTAAATGATGAATTATTAATTTCATATAGAATAATCGGCACTGCCATGGAAGGTGTATTGATAACAGATGCTTCTGGAAATATTATCAAAGTGAATGATTCTTTTCAAAGAATATCGGGGTATAAAAAAGAATATTTAATTGGAAAAAACCCTAGAATACTTAAATCCGGCCGTCACAATAAAAAATTCTATTTAAATATGTGGCAAAATTTAATTGCTAATGGTTATTGGGAAGGTGAAATTTGGAATAAAGCCAAAAATGGAAAACTATATCCTAAATGGATGTCAATAACATCTTTGAATGGATCGGATGGGACTGTAGAAAATTACATTGCTATTTCTACAGACATTAGTAAACTAAAAATGACAGAAGATAAACTTCACAATCTTGCCTATTATGACCCATTAACGGGTATACCAAATAGGACTCTCTTTTATGAAAGACTTGAGAGGGCACTTATAAGAGGTAATGACAACAAAAAAGCAGTAGCTTTGCTATTTATGGATTTAGATGGTTTTAAATTCATTAATGACTCCTTAGGTCATGCAGCTGGAGATTTACTTCTTAAAAAAGTCGCATTCCGCATTAAATCCAATATTCGAAAATCTGATACTGTATCAAGATTAGGAGGAGATGAGTTTACTGTAATACTTGAAAACGTAGAAAATCAAGAATATGTAAAAACTATAGCACAATCTATCATTAATAAAATACTCATTCCTTATAATATACTTGACCAGGAAATAACTTTAGGAGTAAGTATAGGAATATCCATGGCACCCTATGATGAATGTACTGTTGAAGGCTTAATTAGAAAAGCAGATGCTGCAATGTATGACGCAAAGGAATCCGGAAAAGGAATATATTCTTTTTCGTCAAAGGAAATTGAAAGGAAAAATCATGAAATTCTTGAAATGCACATAAGATTGACTACAGCGCTGCGCAATAATGAATTTAGTTTATATCTTCAGCCGCAAACTGCTTTTGACGGAAATGACTTTAAAGTAGTTGGTGCTGAAGCCCTTATTAGGTGGGAAACAGCAGATGGTAAAATATTTACACCAGATAAATTCATACCTATATCTGAAAGCAATAGAATGATAATACCTATTGGTAACTGGATATTAGAAGAAATTTTTAGAATTGATAAAGTATTAAAAAGCAGTGGTATTAATATTAAATTATCAATTAACATTTCATCAAAACAATTTGAAAATAACAATTTAGTTTCAAAAATTAGAGAAATTTTCAAAGATAATAGTTCTCAAAATATTGATTTAACAATTGAAATAACAGAGAGTTTTTTGCTGCAGAATATTGAAGAAGCAATACAAAACTTGCTGGAAATAAAGGAATTAGGAATTGGTATTTCAATAGATGACTTCGGCACAGGGTTTTCTTCCCTGAGTTATTTAACTCATTTGCCTGTAGATTATTTAAAAATTGATAAATCCTTCATAGACGATATTGCAAATATAAATCACAAGAATATTACCCCAAGTATTATTTCTATGGCAAAAACTCTTAATCTAAAAACCGTTGCAGAGGGTGTAGAAACACAGGAACAAATTAACAGATTAATTGATGAAGGATGTGATGAACTTCAGGGATATTATTTTAGCAGACCTCTTACTGTTAGTGATTTTATCAAATATGTAAAGCAATATAACATTAATAAAAATTAACAAGTACATATTCCTCTCCTTTTAAGGAAAAAATATAAACAGAGTTCTTGGTTTCATGTGGAGTTTTTTCTCCATCTGAAACTTAGAAATCGTTATCCAGGCGCGTAGCAGTGCTTATCCCCCACTTTGATAGAAGATGGGGGTGTTAGCAATGGTAGCGATCGGATAAAAAGTACGTTTGAAGTTTTAAGTAAATCATATATTCCAAGAAAGGAGTCTTATTAATGAAAATAAATAAAAAATCATTTCTTGCATTAATTTTATCACTTATGTCTGTAGTACCTTTTTCTGGCTGTGAAAATACTACTGGAAACAATGAATCAAAAACTACTACAGAACCTGCAACAATTGAAGCCAAAAATACTAATATCAAAGTAGGCCGATCTATTGTAAATTTAGCTCTTGCAAAACAAATTACTACCGCAGCCGAGGCAAAAGCAAAAGAGATAAAGGTTCCTATGTATATTACTATTGACGATGCTGATGCAAACTTAATTTCTATTAATAGAATGGCTGGAACAATTTTAGCTAGTGAAAAAATATCACAGAGTAAAGCATATACTGCCGTTGCACTAAAAATGCCAACTAGTAAACTTACATCTCTCTCTCAACCAGGATCATCTTTATATGGTATACAAAATAATAGCAATATAATTATTTTTGGTGGAGGTTTCCCTCTACTACTAAATGGCGAAGTTATTGGTTCTATTGGTGTAAGCGGTGGTTCTGTTGAACAAGACATGCAAGTAGCTCAAGCTGGTTTAAAAAAATATAAAGAAATTGCTGAAGGCTTGAAGAGCAACTCTGTAATAACACAATCAGAGGCATCTAAAAATATAACTGGCACTAAAATAACTGATTATGGAATTAATGTTGAACTAGCCAGAAAAATGGCTATTGCAGTTGAGAAAAAATCTGCTGAAATCGGTGTACCAATGTGGTTCTCCGCAGTAGACAAAGGCGGTAATCTAATTTTAGAGCAAAGAATGGAAGAAGCTTTGCTGGCAAGTAGAGAAATTTCATTAAACAAAGCATATACAGCAGCTACTCTTAAGCTTCCAACAGACGAAGTTTCAAAACTTTCCCAACCTGGAGCTCCTCTATTTGGTGTCCAGTCTGTTTCTAGAATGATCACCTTTGGAGGTGGATATCCACTTTCATATAACGGAAAAGTTATAGGTGGTGTTGGTGTAAGCGGCGGATCTGTTGAACAAGACATGCAAGTAGCTCAAGCTGCTATGGATGTATACAATGCAGAATTGAAAAAATAGTTAAAGAAAATAAAATTTTTAAATACAAGGAAAGAAGATAGCGGTCAGCTATCTTCTTTTTCATTCTCAATTAACAAGTATGTAATTGCAATAAAACAGGTTGCTATTATAGCTAGTTTTATAACTTAAAAAATTACTGGAGTTTTTTTACTACAGAAAACATAATATTTATGATATCATTAAAAATAATGGACTCTATTTTAGGAGGAAACAATATGGAAAAAGTTAATACAAATAATAAAAGTATTAGTATGAATACATTAATTAACACCATGTCAATATTTAAGACGTTGTATGACGTAATTAGGATAGTAAACCCAGTAAAAAAGCAATTATTAGATTTAAAGTTAAACAAGGTTAATGAATTGGAATCTTCTTGTTATAACCTTTGGAGGATGGGAAAAGTATGTAGTAATTGTGTTTCTGCCAGAGCCTATAATGAAAAAGAAACTTTTGTAAAAATAGAGTACACTGGCACAAAAGTCTACATGATCACTGCTATACCACTTGAAGTTGATAATTTACCAGTAGTTCTTGAACTTCTCAAGGATGTAACTAAAAGTGGAGTTATAGAAAATATAGAAAATAAAGATAGTGACACTATACGCCATGCAGTAAATCATATAAATGAACTAATAGTATTAGATCCTCTTACACAAGTTTTTAATAAGCGATTTATATACGAAAGACTTCCAGCTGACATAATAAATAGCTTATTAAACAATAGGCCGTTGTCATTAATAATGGCAGATATAGATTTTTTCAAAAAAGTAAATGACACTTATGGACATGTAGCTGGAGATGAAGTCCTTAAAGTGGTTGCTTCTATACTTAGTGGTTCTGTTAGAAAAGATGTAGATTGGACAGCCCGTTATGGTGGAGAAGAATTTATAATTTGTTTAAAAAATGCAAGTAAAGATACAGCAGTAAAAGTTGCTGAAAAGATGAGAAAAGCAATAGAAAACACTATAATTAATTATGAAGGTGCCTCTATAAAAGTCACTGCAAGCTTTGGCGTTAAAACATTATTTGATGAGAACCTTAATGAAGAAGATCTAATAAAAGAAGTAGACCAAAAATTATACGAAGCTAAAAATGCTGGAAGAAATAAAGTAATAGCATAATGTGATAATTTTTGTGAGTCATGTATAAATAATTTTATTCTACACATAATATTGTATGAATTCAACATTAGCCTTCTTCGATTAATTTTTTTTACCAGGGATATTTTAAATCCCTGGTTTTTTTAATTATCTTTAATAATTTTTTTATCAGTAGAATACACAAAAGTATTACATACTGAACAGTGATAGTTATTTGTTATTATTTTGAAGGACTTTCCTTCTTCATCTTTTTCATCTATCTCATTAACTGATACTATCATGTCTCTCAGTTTACCGCAGTGCGGACAAATTTGGTTTTCCATTTAAACACCTCCAATATTTATAAATATTATAATATTTATGTCTATATAATTCCTGGCTTTTTTTGCTTTTATTTTTAAAACCTACTTTTCATATAAATTCTATATAAGCTGCAGGTTGATAATTTAAATTACATCAAAAAAACTTATTTGATCACTTTCTGGAAGACCTTTTAAACAGCCAAATTTTTTAAGTAAATCTACAGCAGAATTCCCAATCTTAGCACGTTTCTTTACATCCTCTATAGAGCTGAAGGGCTCTTCTTGTGCTGCACTAAATATACTTTCTGCTGCGATATTTCCCATGCCAGATATACTATTTATAGGTGGTCTCAAGCCATCTTCCTCTACTATAAATTTGGTAGAATGAGATTTATATAAATCAATTGGTAAGAATTTAAATCCCCTCTCGTACATTTCCAAAACTATCTCTAAGTCATCATACATATCCTTATCCTTAGGGGTAGCTTGATTACCCATGATTTGAATTTCTCGCATCTTTTCTATAACCTTTTCTTTTCCAAATATCATAAATTCACTGTCAAAAGCCTTTGCTCTAATAGTGAAGTATGCTGCATAATAAGCTTTAGGTATGTGAACCTTAAACCAGGCTATTCTAAATGCCATCATTACATAAGCTGCGGCATGAGCTTTAGGAAACATATATTTTATCTTTTTACAGGAATCTATATACCATTCCGGTACCTTGTGTTCCCTCATTAAAGCCTCATATTCTGCCCATTTTTCAGGCTGCTTCGATACTTTTCCTTTACGTACCAGTTCCATTATCTTAAAGGAACTATTTGGCGGCAAACCTTTTTTGATAAGATAAATCATAATATCATCCCTGGTACATATAGCTTCACTTAATGTAACTATTCCATCATCAATCAAGTCCTTTGCATTTCCAAGCCACACATCGGTACCATGAGAAAGTCCTGATATACATATTAAATCAGAAAATGCTTTTGGCATTGTATCTACAAGCATTCCCCTTACAAATTTAGTACCAAATTCAGGAATACCAAAGGTTCCTACCTTAGAATTTATCTGCTCTGGTGTTACTCCTAGAGCTTCTGTAGATGAAAATATAGACATAGTTTCCTTATCATCCATAGGTATCTCATGGGGATTCACCCCAGTTATATCCTGCAGCATTCTTATAACTGTGGGATCATCGTGTCCAAGTATATCAAGCTTCAATAAGTTCTGGTCAATAGAGTGATAATCAAAATGTGTAGTTATAATATCTGAATTAGGATCATCTGCAGGATGCTGTACGGGACAAAATTCAAAAATTTCACGTCCCTTTGGCACAACTATAATTCCTCCCGGATGCTGTCCGGTAGTTCTTTTTATACCTGTACAACCTGCTGCAATTCTAGTTATTTCTGCCTTGTTTACTGGAACATTTTTTTCATCAAAATATTTCTTTACGTAACCAAAAGCTGTCTTTTCTGCTATAGTACCTATAGTTCCAGCTTTAAAGGTTGTGCCCTTTCCAAAGATAACTTCTGTATATTTATGAGCCTTTGCCTGATATTCTCCTGAAAAGTTTAAATCTATATCTGGCTCCTTATCTCCATTAAAGCCTAAAAAGGTTTCAAAAGGTATATCTATACCATCCTTAGCTAGCTTTTCTCCACAAACGGGACACACTTTATCCGGTAAGTCAAATCCATTTTTAACGCCATAATCCGAAAAATCCGAATACTTGCATTTAGGACACCTATAGTGGGGTGGTAGAGAATTTACTTCCGTTATACCAGTCATATTTGCTACAAAAGAGGAACCAACAGATCCCCTAGAACCTACTAGATAGCCATCTTCATTTGATTTCCATACTAGTTTTTGAGCAATAATATACATTACAGAAAAGCCATTTTTTATAATAGATTCCAGCTCCCTGTCCAGCCTGGACTGAACAATTTCCGGAAGTGGATCTCCATACAGTTCATGGGCCTTCTCATAAGCAATATCCTTAATAGTCTGTTCACAGCCATCTATATGGGGTGGACATTTCTCCGGTGAAATAGGGCTAATTGGCTCACACATATCTGATATCTTATTGGTATTTGTAACTACCACCTCATAGGCCTTTTCTTTTCCCAAATAGGAAAATTCCTCAAGCATCTCCTCTGTAGTTTTCAAATACAATGGAGCCTGATTATCTGCATCCTTAAATCCCTGTCCTGCTTCCAGTATACGTCTGTATATCTCATCCTCCGGGTCCATGAAGTGGACATCTCCTGTAGCAACTACAAGTTTGTTTAATTTTTCTCCCAGAGCTACAATTTTTTTATTAATTTCCTCTAGATATTCTTTACCAGGTACCTGCTCTGTCGTTACTAAATAATCATTATTTCCTAGAGGCTGGATCTCCAAATAATCGTATCCTTTTGCTAATTCTTCAATTTCTTCATCGGATTTTCCAAGTAGTATTGCTTGATACAACTCCCCTTCACTGCAGGCACTACCAAGAATTAAACCCTCAGAATATTTTTTATACATACTCTTTAATATACGAGGTTTTTTATAGAAATAATCCAAATGAGAATAAGACACCAGCTTATATAAATTCTTTAATCCTACATAATCTTTCGCTAGTATTATTGCATGGTAAGTTTTAAGCTTTTTATACTCTTCCTTTTTAGCTGCCTCATCACGCCCATATACATCTATATCTTTAAGGTCTTCTGCTCCCCTTTCTTTTAACTTTTCAATCATTACATTAAACACCTTAACAGTAGTTGCCACATCATCCAAAGCTCTATGGGCAACTTCCACCTTTATACCAAGGTTTTTAGCAATTCTCCCTAATTTATAGGTCTTAAAATCAGGGAAGACCTCCTGTGCTAAGGACAAGGTATCTACATATGTAAAATCAAAATCACAACCTAAAATCCTGGCATTATGCTTTAAGAATCCCACATCAAATTCAGCATTATGTGCAACCAAAACACTATCCTTAATAAAATCCAGCATTTTAGGAAATACCTGTTCTATGGTTTCTGCATTTCTTACCATATCATCAGTTATATTTGTAACCTCTACAACTCTTAACGGAATTGGCTTTTCAGGGTTTACAAAAGTGCTGAATGTGTCTATTACCTTTCCATCCTTGATTTTCATGATTCCTATTTCAGTAATTTTTTCTGTTACTGGCGAAAATCCTGTGGTTTCCAAATCCAATACACAATAGGTAGTATCAATAATCTGCCCTTTAGGGTTTACTACAGATGGCTTTTTATCCGGTGCCAGATAGGCCTCAACTCCATATATAATCTTCATATCTGGATTATCTCTTCCTAAAAGTTTATGTGCTTCAGGAAAAGCCTGAACTACTCCATGATCTGTTATAGCAATTGATTTCATCCCCCAGCTCATGGCTCTTTTAATTAAATCAGTAGCACTGGTCATAGCATCCATCTGGCTCATTTGGGTATGCATATGAAGTTCTACCCTCTTCACCTCAGATTTATCTTGTCGCTGAACTCTCTTCATGCCTTCTGTTTCAATTATAGTATTGGCAATAATCTCAATTTCCTGAGAAAACTTGCTATAACCTGAATTTCCAGAAAGCCTAATACCCTTAGCATTTTTAAGTCTGGATAATACCTCACTGTCTTCACCAGGCTTGCAAAATACTTTACAAGTCATGGAACTTGAACCATCATATAAATCAAAAGAAATCAATATTTTTCCGCTTCGGAGTTCCTTTGATTCCATATTGGATATTTCGCCCTGTATAGCTATTTTACCCTCATCTGGTGTAATATCAGTAATTTTTACTACAGGTTCCCTAATACTACTACTTCTGCCAAATATCAAGAATGGATTATTAGCCTTTTTCCTATGAGTTTCTGTTTTCATTTCCTGATTTTTTTCTACAGGCTTATTGGGCAATTTAGAAACATTATTGCTTCGTATACTATTAATTTCCTTCTTAATAAACAGCATTTCGCTTTCACGTTTATCCTCTTCAAACTTTATTAATTCTTTACTTCCTAATTTATCAACAAAGTTTATTTTATATTCTGTACCGTACATGCTTTTTATAGCCTTAGAGATCTTTTTATCATAATTCATAGATTTTAAAAATTCTGATACTGAGATTTTTAAATTAAAGTTTATGGTATTCTCATTCACTTCATATTCACTATTATTTAAGAGTACTGCTCTCAAAGCAGGATGCTTATCTGCTACCAAAAATATAATATTTTTCAATTCATCTTCTATGGGTTTTTTATCTGTATCTTCAGCATACTTTACAGCAATTTTAGAATTCTTTAGTGAAAATCTTTCTCTTATAAATTTATTAAGGCGCTGGATTTCTTTTATTTCAATATACTTATCTGAGTTAATTTTCATTTCTAAAGTTTTAGTTTTTTTACTTAAGGCTACAGATTCTACAATGGCAGCACTTATGTTACCTTCTGTTTCATAATCACTAAAAATTTCATTTATTTTCTTCATACTACTTTTTAACCTTCTCCCCAAAATTTTTAGTATGCTACTATTATATAGGATAATCTTATGCATTGTCATGTAGGGAAAAAGTGTATATAACACCGTTTATCCATTTTCACTACTTTCTTGCAATTATATTATATCCTATATAAATAGGAATTTATCATAATTTTATTGTTCCTTTCATCAAAATGAACTTACCTTAGAATTATGATAAGCTTAAAATATCTTCAATATGATATAATATCTACAATAGAATTATGTTTATATTAAAAATTTATGAAAAATTAGTGAGGGGAAATACCAATGGTAAATATGTTATTTAGCTTATATAATTTTAATGATACTTGGGCAAAAGATGCAGTATCAAAATATATAAATTGTAGTAATAAGGTTCTAATAATCCCATTTTCTTTTGGTGAAAACATAAAAAACAATGTGGATTGGCAGAATGAGTTTGGCAAAGATAATGGCAATCATTATAAAGCTATCATAAAACCTTTTTTAAGCTGCGGAATCAAAGAAAAAAATATAAACTGTATAAATTATTTTGAAGATACAGAGGGAAACGCAAAAAACAAAATAAAAAACAGTGATATACTATTTTTTACTGGAGGTCTTCCTGATAAAATGATGTACCGTTTAAATGAATTTGATTTAATAAATGAAATTGAAAATTTTACTGGAACAATTATTGGCAGTAGTGCTGGAGCAATGATTCAGATAAAAGAGTATCATATCACTCCCGATGAAGATTACGACACATTCTCATATAATGAAGGATTAAACTTCATTAAAGATTTTGACATTGAAGTTCATTATAAAGGAACAGAAGTACAAAAAAACTATATAAATAAAGTACTAAATGAAAAAACAGATACAGTATATGCAATTAAAAATACTGGCGGAATAATTGTTGATAATAATTCCATTAATTTATTGGGAGACACCCAGACATTTAGCAGATAATTTATCCGATGACTACCTGCTCTAATACTCCCACTTATCCAAGTTGGAGTAAAGAGCAGGTACGTCCCTGGATAACGATTTCTAAGTTTCAGATGGAGAAAAAACTCCACCTGAAACCAAGAACTCTGTTTATATAATCTAAATTTAGTGAAATTAAATTTTATAAATTATTCAAATAATGTTCACAAACCGGAAACATTTGTATATAATATAAATAAGAGATATATTAAACTATTTCAAATTCAGTTAAAATGTGGATATTCTGTAAACGTATACTTAGATAAGGATTAATGAAAAGAAGATTTTTGTTTAAGTATAAAATTAATATAAGGAGGTGTATATTGATGGCAAACTTAGGTTCTCTAGGACAAAAATCAATAGAAAAGGATCGTACTGTACAGCCGCCAATTGAAGAATTAAATAAACTTAACGATAGACCTGTACAAGAAGATGACATACCACCTGCAGTATTAGTTGTGTTTTCAGTTATTCCTATGGCTATATTGCTCATATTATTTACGTTTTTTAATTAGCATTTAATATTTATAATTTAAATATCTGCATTATAAAAATAAGCACTGGTTTCAGCCAGTGCTCACTTTATATAATTTAAATTATCAATTCTTTAGCATAGGGTAGAGTTTCAATCCACTTACAAAATTCTCGCCATTCTGGTAATCTATGATTCTTTCTCTGGCTATATACACCTTTTAAGCATCTATAATTAGTAGTTAGCCTTGCAGTAAGTTCAAATCCTGCAGGATTAGAGTATAGAAGCTTTAAATAATCTTCTTTATCCTGAGTTTTATTGTATGTATCCTTTAATTCTTCTATAATATCAATAATTCTTTTATCTACATATTCATTATACTGCTTGGATAAATCAAATTTAGATATTCTATGCATTGTACTCTGACTGCTTACGAAAGTGATAAATCTATATCTTTCTAACTCAACCCATGCCTTATTAGTAAATGTTAAATCAAAGGCAACACGTATTCCAGATAGAAATTGATCATGTGCTTCTCCTTTAGGTGATTTAGCTAGATTTTTAACTGTATTTGTAATATCAGAATTACATTTATCTGTATCTACTGCCATAGGATATTTACTTGCTTTTATGCTTTCTTCTAGATCATATACTTTTAAATTTTCTATTTTCATTATTTTACCTTTCATCCTTCCTTAGGCATTTTCGACTTGTTATTTCCTTCCAAATGCCTTAACTCATATATTCTATACTAAGTTTATCATCTTTTATTATAACTAACCAGTAACTATATAAAAAAAATTATAACATGACACACAAAAAAATAGATGCCGAAATAGATGAAAGAAAAATTTTTAAGCCAACTAATTTGTTGTATCTTGTGGGACAGCTACAAATCCTTGTATAGTAGATATAGTTTTTCTTAATTGTTCATTTTCTTGCTGTACTTTAACTAAATCTTGCTGTGCCTCTTGAATTTTGGCATTTTTTTCAGTCTCTGTAGGCGTAGCATGTCCGAGATCATTGACGGCTTCCTGAATGAAATCAGAAATAAGTTTTCTCTGGTTTAATGTAGGTTCTACATTAATTTCCTTTAACGCAGCATATACTGTATCCTGGGCAGATTTAAATCTATCTTCATCACTTTTTAAAAGCCCTGCATGATATAATTGCTGCGCACTTTTTACTCCTGCCTTAGCTTTTTGCTCCATCCAATCAACTAAAACTACCTCTGATTTTAAGCCAGGAACAGCTTTAGCAAGCTGAATCAAGGGTTCTACTGCAGTAAGAGTTTGCTCCGTTGTATTTAATATCTTATCCATGTTAAAATTCTTTTTGCTTAAATAAGGTACTGCTCCAAATATACTTCCAGTTATACCAACAAGTATTCCTCCAATTGCTAAAATATCATTAAAATTAATCATTTATACATTCCTCCATAAATTTATATATATTAAAAAAGAGCTTCTGTAGCTCTCTCAATTAATTGTTTAAAAATATGCTCCACGTTTCTTGTCCTAAAATTCCATCTGTACTTTTGCCCCAGTTCTTTTGCATATTGGTCACAGCCTGGAACGTAGCCTCATCATAAATCATTGGAGTATAACTGTCTTTTTTCAAATAACCATAGCCTTCTAGCTTTTGTTGTATCCACAATACTACATGAGATCTGTGACCTTTAACAATAATATCTTGTATACCTCTTAATGCTGCCATTGTTTTAGAATCTGCATTTCCATCTACATATAATCCTGCATTATAGTCCAAGTTTAGATTATACTGAAGTGCTTTTATCTGATCTACAAACTTATTAGATATAATATCTCCAGTAAATATGTCTTCAAGAAAATAATCTAAGTCTACTGCACCTACTGCACCTCTAAGTTCTCCAGATTCGCTGTACTGCCATGATGCTCTGTCTGGATATAAGGGCGGCTGTTTGCCATAACTGGCAAGCCAAAGTGGAACTTCTGGAATATTACCTTCCAAATAATCTTTATAAAATGCGTATCCAGAATATATTCCTAACTTATATCCTTGTGATTGTACATATTTGATAAATACATTTGTAAAATTGATTGCATGGCTTTTGCTCCAGTTCTCCTCACCCTCTATATCCAGCCATAAAACAGTATCACTCTTTAAGTCTGAAATTGCCGATAAAAAGTGCTGTGCCTCTGCTATCGGATTATCTCCATTAGCAAAATGATAAAAACCTAGTTTAAGACCTGCCTGTCTGATTCTAGGATACCTGTAACTTAATAGGCTATCTATATGAGATATGCCCTGCGTTGCCTTCTGAATTACTACATCAATGCCATCTGTATTTTTAATAACATTCCAATCTGAAATGTTATCTCCTTCATATACGTCTATCCCTTTCATAAAATCATTTCCCTTCTTTATTTGACTTTCTCGATCAATCCATCAATTCTGTGATGTGCTGACTTTGTAGATTCTTCTACTTTTACAAGTCTTTCTGCCATATCTTCCTGTCTTAATCCAAGGGCTTTTACATCATCACGAACTTCCTTTATATCTCCACCTATATAATCTATTTTGGTTTCCACTCTGGTAAAATCCTGTGTCACCCCCTTTCCGTCTTTATTAAATACCCTGAGTAAGCTTATTAAAGCTATAGTCGCAGATAATAATGCAATTACAATGCTAATGGTTACCGCCATATATTCCCTCCCATTTAAGTATTTTTAAGCAAAATAAAAAGACTACTTCTAGTCCTTGCTTTAATCTTATATTTTATTATGCCTCATAATCCATACCCGTTATTTGTTTATATTCTTCCGCTGTTATTTTCCCTCTAGCTATATAGATTTTTAAATTATCTTTATTTGCTATACCCAAATCATAATAATACTTGCAAAATACAAACCAATCCATTTATTATATTGCCCCCTTCTCCATTAATTGAGTTGTTAAATGAAAAACTTGTGCTTGTAAATCATCAATCTTTTCCTTATCTGTTTTTTCTTTTGGATTCTTTTGGGTAGTTCTTTTTTGTTTAATCATGTATAAACTTCTCCTTATCTAATAACCGATAGCATAAGATTTAATTACCTTATGCATATTAGTTGTATTAACAAATTTTATAGTTACATTATCTACAGCACTTGCAAGTGTAATAGTACCATTTACAAACCTAGTATTATTTATACAGATATCTACTCCTGCATCTGTATTAAATTCTAATAGAGTAAATATACTAGTAGATTTTGCTAAAGAGATACTTTTGGTTACTACTTGACCATTAGGTAGTAATTCCATTATACCTATACCTGTATTAGCTTTATGATCTTTATTAGTTAAGTCTATATCTGATTCTTCTATAAACATATCTGCTATAATATTATCTTCCTGTGAATTTTCTAGTATAGTTTTATATTTAGCTTCAAGTATTTCATCCAAAGTAAACTCTTGTGGATTAGTAGAATATTTTATAATAGTATCAACCATATTAGGAATCATTACAGGCTCATTATCATAACATTCTACAGGTTCCTGAACTGTAATAGTTTTGGATTGTTCTACTCCTTTATCATCCACCCATTTATTAGTTACTTGTTTATCTTCCGTCTTTGTTACATCTCTGGAATCTGCTGTCTCTGTAGGATTGTCTTGTACATTTAATTTATTTTTGTCTAGATATAACAAATTACCTTTATCATCTGTTTTCTGCTTTTCTCCCTGTTGAACTTCTATTACTTTTTCGCAATCAAAATTATCATCTACCTGTATAGTAATACAAGCAGGAGAAGGGGAAGAAATTACTTTCCCCGAAAATCTACCTACATAAATATCTTTCATGATTAGTTACCTCCTTTTATTAAGGGCTTTTTATCTAATTGAAATGCTAGTAACCTACAGGTATTATTACTCATATTTATTTCAGTCAATGCTTTATTAGCCGCACAAATGATTAAATATAGTATTCCATTTATATCCTTGCATAATAAAGAAAGTAAATATACAAATTGAGAATTAATATTAAATGGTGTAGTATCCATGAATCTTATTAACCAAGCGTTATTTGCTAATTGTAAAGTACCTGAATTTATAAATGTAATTTTCCCTATGTCCACAGGAGAATAATAGTGACTATTGCCTATAATCTTAGTTAATTCTAACATAGAACACATATAGACATTATTAGGATATAATTTACTTCCATCTGTAAGTGCTGAACTTATAGTTGAATCTATAGCTAAATATTCATCTAAGAAATCAAAATTAGTATTAGGTGAAAATAGCATATTACTAGCTCTGGTGGTTAGGGTAGTTAAATAAGCTTTTGGCTTTACTAAACTATATCCACCAACTAAACTACTAGGAGGTAATAATCCTTGTTTTGGATTATAATTACCATAAGTAACTATTCCAGATAAATTATCTCCACTACCAAACATTAATTGTATTTCTTTAGTTTCTTTTCTTACTAGAAGTATATTGCTCTTTCCTGAATCCCTTCTAAGATTTTCTGGAGCTAAAACATCATAACCAGAAGGAGTTTTTAATGTTACTTCTATATTTATATAGTCTGTAAAAATAGTAGAAGGTGTTGTTCCGTCTGAAGCATTTGTATAAGCTAAAGCAAATAAAAAGCCGTTATTATCAATTAAATCACTTGCATGTACATATTCATCTGTTGTCCATCTGCAATTTGCAGGTACATTAGCAATATTATAACTGTTTGAACGCCATTCATTTGTAATAGGATTCCAAAGTGTAAAATAAGCTTTATTACCACTAGGGCAACTACCATACCCCCACCAATTACAAACAATACTAGCTATATTAGCTTTTAACCATGTAACTTTATCTGCTGTTGTACTTCCTGATATAGTTCCATATTTTCTTTCTACTATTTCTATTAAATTAAAAGCAAATAGTTGTTGGGATATACTACTATTTGTTAAATTGGTTACACCCATACTATTACCATCTAAAACTTGTATACCATTATAGGAATTCTGATTAAATTCACTAGGAAAATTCAAAGGTGGTATTAAAGATGCTTGTGAACCATTATTGTTATGTCTTACTATATTAGGATTTTCAACTACACTTCCTGATACTTTTCCTGCAAAATCATCTAGTATATGATAACTAGGATTAGGATTTAATTTATCCCCTTTATATTCTCCTGCTAATGTTTGTGTAAGTACTTCGGGAATTCCACCCTGTCCAGACACTTCTGTTATAGCATAAGTTAAGGATAGATATTGGTGAGTCATAGTGTCAGGTAATGTTGCAGGTAATGTATAAATAGCTTCTGATGTTCCTAATCCACTCCATGTACCATCAACATCTATATTATGAATAGTAATAACAGAAGTATTGTCCGGTTCAATAGTCCAATTACTATCTACAGTTGCTACTTTCGTACTTCCTACATAATCTGTAATTGTTTTTTGCTGTCCTGCTCCCGTTCCACTATCTACACTAATTACTAAACCATTATAAGCATCATCTGTGGTGGAAAAAGTTGAAGGTAATGTAATAGTATTTGCTCCTCCTGCTTGTGCCGTTCCAGTAGCATTAAATTTAACTAAAGGTGAAGAAGATGAAGGAGTAGTTTCAAATAATAAATCTCCTGCTGATAGATAAAGTGGATAAATATTAGAAGTGACAGTTATTATATTATTTGTAGTATCTATAGCAGTAATAGTATATGTCTGATTATAGTCTGTACCATTAGCTTGTATTTCATGTAAGGTATCTCCCACTGATAACTTACTTATATCATCTACATTAATATTAAAACTTCCACTTGTTACTGTAGGAACGTATTTTATTATTTTAGCTATAGCTGTATCTGTATCTATTACTCCAGTTATTATCTCACCAGTTAAGGTATCAAGTTTTATTTTATCTCCTGCGTTCCACTTTGTACTATCATCTTTTATCCAATCAGTAACATCCCCTAATTTAATATAGGACTTGTTACCTGTTCCAGATACATCTATAAGTTCCTGCTTAGTTTCTGTAGTTAATGCATCACTAAATACATTTCTTTGACTATTAAATGCGGGTGCTATTCTAGCATAACCATCTATAAAATCTTGTGGTAAAGTTGCAAAAGTAGAACCTCTATCTATATTAGATATAGATAAATCAGATATTATTGGAGTTACATCAGATGAAGAAGAACCAATCTTTAAAGTATTTTCCCCACTAGCAAGAGCAGGAAGTCCAGTTAATGAACCAATGAATTTTCCATTTACATATATATTAGCTGAAGTTGCTTTACGTATAATACGTATATGATTTTCTTTATTATTATCTATTATAAAATCCATATTTAAGGAATCCGTATAATATAACATTATAGTATTATCGGCTCTTTGCATTAGACTAAATAGATTTATTAAACTATTATTTGCACAAGCAATAAATATATAGTTGTTATACAAGGTATTATCATGCATATTTAATATAAAATCTATTGTATATGTCAATGCAGTATCTAAATTTAAGCTGTATTCTAATCTATTATTCTGATTTACTTTTACCCCTAATCCTGTTAATCCAGATTTAAATGAAGGACTACCTATTATTGTGGGTGTATTTCCTACTTCCGCTGTAGTAGTTCCATCAAAACTAGCATAAAAAACAGTATTTGCATCTATAGGTGTTTTAGATATACCATGATAAGTTTTAAGCATTTTAGTTCTTTCTTTTGTTTGCAATTCTCCCCTTAATAACTTATCAAAGTTTTCCTCTAAAAGTTCTTGATAATTAAATCCAGTTAAAGAAACTTGATGACGTAAATCTAATATATCTCTATCATCTACTATATCTGCATATAGTAAATCTGGTCTTAAAGTCTCTTTTACCATGAAATAACATCCTGCTGTCATATTCTCTGGAATTCCAGTGTTTAATGTGACAGTTTTATTAATAGTGTCTATAGCAGTAATAGTTCGTATAAAGTAATCCTTTGGATTATCATATCTGTAAAATCTAACTGTATCACCTATGAATATACCCTCAACTGAAGGAACATTATTATTACCAGTTAATGATATAACTGTATCACCTATAACCTGATTATTCTTATTGATATTAATAAAGGAACATAGAATACTTCCATTGCCATTATTAACACTATATCCTCCAGAATTTCTTCTATTAACCTTAAACATTGGAATAGCATATACATAACCATCCACTGTCCTTGAATAGTCCTTTGCATCAGGAATTTCCCAATCACTAGAAGGATACCATAACCATAAACCAGCATCATCTATTCCTTTAAAATCTCCTATAGAAATATTAGCATTTCTAAATACATTACGAAAATCAATAGACGTAGGAGATATATTACCCCCTTGCATAGTTATATTAGAACAGTGTGATGGGTCATCCCACCCTAAGAATTTATCTGTAGTATTTCCAGAATGATATACTTTGTCAAAATCTACTCCATCAACTACTCTTATTCTCCAATTTATCTTTTCTCCACCTGTATCTGTTACAGGCATTTTCCATACCTCTAAAAATACTAAATCATCCCTAGAAGCCACTCCTGTTTTAGCGACTGGATCATAAGTTGGAGGTGTATCTAATTGAATTATTGTTCCTGCTGGTATAGTAACCTTGTATCCATTTACAAAAGCTACACTGTCACTTGATAACCTTATCTGATTAGGATTAGTCGCCATATAACCGTAATCTAAATCACTTAATGTAGTAAATCCACTAGGTATTGTTTCTCTTATCATTCCTACATTATTATTTATTTCTTCAACTGCTGTTGCTAATCCATTTTCAATATTGTTTAAATGCTGTGCAGATACTGGCGTCCCCTGTTGAATAACATTTCCATTTTGATCTTTGATATGGTCTTTCCATAATGTTTTACTATAATCCATTTACTATACCTCCGTAATTGTAAATTTAAAAATAACTAGCACTCCTTGAGCTGCTAGTTTTTCAATAGTATCAGGCTTATCTGCAAATACTTGTCCGTCAGTACCTATCAACTTTATATCTGTTACTGCTCCCCCAGTACCATCTGCTAAAAATATATTTACAGTTAAAGTACTGCCATCTATATTTTTACTCAATATAGGTACATCTACATTATTTCCATCTAAAACATACCTGCCTTTGCTTATAAGGCCTGAAATATAATTTAATACATTGTTAAAGCCTATCGAAGTTATCATAAATATTCCTCCTCTGAAGCCAGGATATCTCCTGCTTGATTATATTTTTTTATAGAATCAGTTTTGTTTAAATTCTCTCGAATTGTTGAATCATAAGTTTTTGCTATTATAGTTTCTCCTTCTTCGCCATCTACATTTTCACTAGATAAAATTGTTCCTGCTTGTGTGTAATTCTTAATAGTATTACTTTTTTTAGTCTGTATTTGTAAAGATAAATTATTAATGCTCCCTACAACAGAAGCACTTACATCATTTTTACTTAATTGAGTATCATATAGGTGGTTTTCAGCAGCTTTAATATTTTCATTTACTGAATAAGCTCTTCCTATTGTTGCTATTCCATTTTCATTGTCTGGATTTATACTAGAAACTATTGTTCCAGTTAGGTCATAATTTTTAATATTTTTACTGTAATCAGCGTGAGCAGCTATTGAACTTAAATAACTCCTACCACAGCTGCTTACAACAATTCCATCTCCACAATAAAAATCCCCGCACATATTTAAAGGATTAAATGCAAACTCCCTTTTTACAGCAATGTTTATATCCTTTTGAGTTTCTAAATTAAATGAATAACCCAAATGAGCTGGCTTTATAGTCTCAATAGTTTTAGCAATATCCTGCAAATTAATATTAAAATTATGTTTTGTAATAAGCGTTACATCAAAGCTATAATCACTAAAATGTTGTTCTACCTCTGTTTTATCAGCAAATTTAGAAATTATGGAACAGAATCTATTAAAGGTCATTGGACTAATCATTGCCATTTGGGAAAGTATTTTGCTTCTTCTAATTATTATATCTAAACTTTCATTTACAGGTATACCTAAAAACTCTTCCCAAAACTTTAATCCCCATGAAGCGGTTTGAGGAAATAACTGATTTAATAAATCTTGTAAATTATTATTCAAAGTATCTAATTCAATTTCATATCCATCAAATAAGTTTGTTAATACTTTTGAATCAAAAATAAAAGGCGGCAGATAAGATTTTAAATCCATATACCCGCCCCCTAACTATATGTTATTGTATTTAAAACTGATTTTTGTTCATCCGAAGTATTTATATTAGCCGTTTCTGAATTAACTGTTACATTTATAAAATCACTTACACCTTCTGCAAAAGTTACTGAAGCTCTAATGCTATTGTAGTTTATTACGCTTCCTGGATTCAAACCATTTAAATATTTGTTTACAACTGCTTGAATGTTAGATTTTACAGTACTCAATTCATATCCATCTTTAATACTTAAGCCTAAGATATTTACATCTATTTTCATCTGCGTTGATGTAACAATAGTCACATTTGCTCCCATAGGTGCCTTACCTTCTCCAGTTCCGTTATGAGGGTCAATATAATCTTTAACATTTTGAAGTACAGTCTCATCCAGCGGTGCTCCATTTTCCCCTGAAACTATAAGTTTTACCGTACCATTCCCATTCCAAAGTGGAACTACTTTTACATATTTTACACCACTTACTTCCTTAGCCCATCTTTTATAATCTTGCATATTACCGCTGCTAGGTGGATTTTGAACTTTTTCCAGTAATCTGCTTCTTAAATAATCATCCGTTTCCGTATCGGTTCCTCCTTTAACTTCATCATCATTGTTTATACTTGTTATACCATTTATATTAAAAGTTAAGTGATCTATAGAACTGGCAGGTACATTATATTTGCTTCCAATGTCTTCTGCAGTTATGGTTACTGATGCAGATCCATTTGTAATAACCACATCCTTATCTGTTATAAATCTTAATCCTGCCTTAGTTTGAACTACTGTATTTTTATAAATAGATGTATTGTCTTTTCCCGTAAATGTAACTTGCCCTGTTGATTTATTGCCTATGATTCTAGGAACTCCATGTGATTCGGATATCATATCCAGCCATTTACCATAACTTGTTTTAGCAAAGGCTTTATCTAATATAACATCCATATTTATGTATGCTTGTGCTATCTCATTGGAAACAGGAGACGCAGCATCATAAATAAAACTGCCCTCTGATTTGTCTACATCAGAGGGTGTATTATTCAACAGTCTGTCTAAAATTATTTGCTGACTATTTTCTTCACTATACATTTGTATCAACCTTTCTGTAAAACTATTAGATGTTTTGGTGCTTTTAAGTTTAGGAAGTTAATTTCTGGTTTGGTTCGCAATAATATTCTATTACCTCTGCCACATCTTTTTTAACATCTTCAAGAATGTTAAACTTATCTGTAAGCTTTGAAATTATATCCTGGTATTTTTTCTCTCTTTCCTCTGCTTTCTTATCCCTCTTTTCCTGTTCTTTTAGACTATAAAAAAACAGTACTACGAATAGCGCCACCCATATTCCCTGGTTAACTGCAATTTTAAATACTTCATTTCCCATGTCATACCTCTCACCTGTAATTCAATACCTTTATATTATGCTTTGTAGTCTTATTCGGCTATTTGCCCTCCTATTCATAAATTTTATATTCTACATCTACATTAGCATCAACCCAACCCCTGATTCTCCCTTGCATAATATCTACACTATAACCACTATATACTTTACCATCTGAACCTATAAAAAACTGACTTTCAAATCTATTAGGAATAATAAGAATACCTGTTATTTTTAGTCCTCTAATCGAAGTAAATGAAATGATAGCTACAGTGATATTAATATTAGGCTCTATTACAAAATTGCCCTGACTATCAGCTGTGACTGTTCCACTAACAAATCTTTTGGCTTTATTTCCCGTTCCAACTATCTTATTTCCATTTACATAAGCTGTTTTATCAGATACTATATCATCTATTGTTGCTGTTGCATCTGATGTAAAAGTACCTGTAAGTAAACCGGGTTTACCTAATGAGTGCCCAGCTTTTATAACTGCTGGATTTAATCCATTTACACGTTGTTGAATTTCTGTATTTTCATTAACATGGCCATTTATATTTACTATTGCATGTAAAACTCCATATTTTACTCCATCTCCATCGGTATTAAGATTATCAATTTTAGTTATACAAGAAGGATAATTCATTATTTGATCTGTAGTATTACTATAGTCGGGCATAGTACCTACTTGACCTGCAATAGTAGTGCCAGATAAAACATTTGCTACAGGCACTGAAACAGCACTAACAGAACCACCACTAGTATATCCTGCAGGTATTGTGTGCGCTGAACCTGAAGGTGTAATATTTATTGCTCCATTATTTGGCATAGTACCATGCCTTAACTTTCCATCTGCATTACTAAAATCTACTCCGCTCAATACCTGAGATTCCACTGCATTACCTTGTCCTCTTGCTATAGAATTTATAGCAGCTATAATCTGATCCCATGTAGATGTGGTACTAAGACTTTGTCCTTTACTATTTACGGCACTAATCGTACTAGATTTTACGCTAGTGCCAGATTGAAAAACCTCGTTGATTGCCGCCACTATAGTATTCTTTGCAGTTGTATTAAGCTTAGTTTTATCACCAATACCATGAGCCGTAGTATCTGCCATATGCGAACTAACTTTTCCTTTTGCAGCTTCTAAAGTTGCCCCATCTGCTGCCTTTATATCACTTGCAGATAAAGTAACAGCACCTGTTTTACTATTTACAGATTTAACTGGTACAGTTGGTATTTGAGTATTTAAAGCTCTCTTTTTTAATTCAGCATCAATAATATCAGCATTGTCATTGAAATTTTGTATATCTACTACATCTGTACCCTCTGGCTTTTTTAACCCATAATTTGCTGTTTTCTTCATTTACATCATCCTCCTATCCATCATAAACTTTTAGGCTATCCCATGTATTTGATTTAGCCTGATTTACTGTAAGACCTTTATTTTTCAAAAAGTTCCAAACTGTATAAGTATATTTAAAATCATATCCCAGGTGGGCTGGTTTAATATCCTCAAGCATTTTCTTAAAAACTTCCATATTTTTAGGAATACCTTTTATTCCAACAAATTGAATTGTAAAATAATATCCCTCAGGATGAAATATTACATTACATTCCCCTCCACTAAAAGCCTCTGCAGTATTTTTTATCATTTGTGCTGTAGTTGTTCCAGAGCCTCTCATCTTTGCTTTTATAATTTCACGTCTATCCTCGCAGCTCTTATTTAAATCTATGGCAATTTTCAAAGGTTTTTCCCATATAATTCCTAATCCCCAAGTTGCAGTATCAATAAAAAATTGCTTAAGCAAATCCTGCTGATTGTACTTAGCCGAACCCATTTCTTTTCCTATGGAATTTTGAATTTTATTCATTATTGAAGTATTGTAGTACCATGGAGGAAGATATTTCATTAGATCTGGAATATATGGCTTGATCTCTTCATCTGAAATATTATCTTCTGCATACTCTATTGTTCCATAAAGATTATTACCATACATTCACTACACCCCCTTAAGATCATTCCAGGTTACAGACCCCTTTAACATTTTCCATGCTCCCCATCCTGAAGCTGTGGTACCTGTCCTAACTTTTATCACTCCATCACTTTGAAATCCGATTTCGTGGGCAGCATCCCCACTATCATCACTCCATCCTCTAAATCCTATAATTGTACAATAAGTACCACCAGATAATCCTACTACTGAAGAATTTTTAAATTTAATTGACAGCGTTTTAGAATAATCTCCGGGAGAAGTTTTCACATTTCTTGTATCTTGTATTATAAGCTTTTCAGATCCATCTACCACACCATCATCATCTTTATCATAAATACTTTTCAGCATATTCCCATAACCAGCATTACTTAGTTCCGTCTTGGTTGTAAACTTATTGTCACTGTCAGTTTTGCTATATACATCATTACTATCAGCCTTACTGCTTACTGTATTCCACAGCATCCTTTCATCTGAAGTTATATGTTTAACTTTATCTGTTATATGGCTTACAGCACTATTCCACCCATCTATTAAATCTTGAGTTAAAATTTCCAGTAAACTTAAATTACTGTGAATATGTTTTTTACTATTTACATCCTTTAAATTTGCTTTATCAGTATCATTGGTAAATCTATGATTTTTATCTTCTGTTATCATCGAAGCAGGATGTGTTGCTGGATGAATATAGTTATTTGCACCTTCTTCTATACCGGCCAATTTGTTTTTTTCTGTTGTGGTATAATCCTCTGTACTAAGTTGTTTTCCATCAACTTTATCAACCTTTAGAGATAAATTTTTTGTCATAGTACCAGCAAAATCTTTATCGTCACCTAAAGAATCGGCAATTTCTTTTAAAGTATCTAATGCTGAAGGAGCAGCGCCTACAACATTTTGTATTCTCTGATCCGTTTCTTCCTTCGTATAAGTATCTGTTTTATCTGATTTTTTTAAAAGTTCAGTATCAACATATGTCTTCTCCGCTTTATTATTTTCTACCGCATCAAGTTTAGCTTCATCGTCAGATACCCTGTTGTTATTAGTACTTTTATATCTATCCAGTTCGGTTTGTGTATTTATAATACTATTCTGTACTTTATTTATATCATCCGATTCCACTGTATCCCCTGTAGTTTCATAGGTAATATAAACAGTAGATTTGCTTGAAAATATTTTAACATCCCTTTTCCATGGTGTAAGACTTGGAGTTGATACTATAACATTTTCTATTTTACTTCCTGTAAGTTTTGAACCCGTATATACATTTATGGAAGACAAACTCACATTGTCATGCTGCAGCTCACCTTCATATATACCATCTGTTAACTGTACCTCTTCTTCTATTACATAGGTATTTTTGTCCAGCTTATTCAATTTTTCTATAAATTTATCTACTTCTTGTGGATATGCCATTTATCACACCCCCAAATCTATCGTACCCATTACAGGAATTTCTTCATTGTCCAAGGCTGCATTTACCGTATTATCATTTAAAATCAAATTACTGTAATCCACAACACCATCAACCTCAAGAAGCACTCTGCCTATTTTAGCATAACTTACATAAGTATCTTTAAATGCTAAATCGCTAAGGTACTGTTCAATTGCAGCCGCAAAATTATCCTGTACCTGCTGTATTACATATCCCTCTGCAAGAATTACTTTTGCAGATAGATTTATTGCCCTTTCCGAAGCAGACACTACTGTTAAAGCTGCACCTATAGGTGCTTGACCTTCTCCTTGTGAAGAAGGTTCAGGATCTATATAATTTTTGACCTTTTGAATTAGTTGTTGATCTGCAGCTCTTTTGTTCTCATTAACTATAACTATTTTTACGGTACCATTTCCATTCCACAGAGGAAATACTTTAGCATCTCCAACTCCTGTAACTTCCTTGGCCCAGCTTTTATATTGTGCTTTGTTTCCACTTGCTGCCGGTGTTTGCATCCTTTCAAAGTACCTTTTTCTTAAACTATCATCGTCTTCGATATTATATCCGTTAATTACAGGATCAGGATTGGTAATGGACATTATTCCTTGAATCATAATGGTCATTTGTGTAATGGTATTTGCAGGTACATTATATTTGCTTCCCACATCCCTTGCCTGTATATCTACTAATGCCTGACCATTGTTTAAAACAGTGTCATTTTGCACTACATACGTTAAGCCATGTTTAGTTTGTACAAAAGTACCTGCCAAAATAACTGTTCCATCCACTCCTGTAGCTCTAAGTTTTGTGGCTGCTTTATCACCTTGTTTTCTTTTAATTCCAACAGGATTTGTTATGTTTTCTAAATCAGTACCTGCTGCAGTAAATGGTGAAGTTCTCTTAAGTATTTCATCATCTGTAATATAAATTTGTGCTGCTTCATTTGAAGCAGGAGAAACAGCGTCATACACAAAACTACCTTCTGATTTATCTATATCAGAAGGTATATCATTTAACATTCTGTTCAAGATTATCTGCTGACTATTTTCTTCACTATACACTTATATCAACCTCTCCATATAAAGTTTTAGCTGTAAAATTAATAACTGCCCTACTTCCTTCAAATTCTATACTAAAGCTTTCGATTTCCTGTATATATGGATTAATAGACAGTGCTTCCTCTACATATCTTTTAGCTTCAGATTCTATTACACTTCTACTAAGTGATTTTTCTATTAATTCCTCTATTTGATTCCCATAATTTAAAGTATAGGCCAGGTACCTGTACCTTGGCGTATTTAAAACCTTCCATATCCATATTTTTATTGCCTCATTTCCTTCCACTACTATAAATTTGCCATCTTTAAGAATAAACTCATTTTTTTCAAAGTCCCACCCGTATTCTTTTGGAATCGGTAAATTATCAGATTGTGTAGTACTTTCAATTACTGTATTTATATCTACAGTTTGATTTGGAAGTATGCTCATGCTGCCACCACCTTTAATAGTATTAAGTATCTAGTTGTACTCACTTTGATCAGTGCAACAATATCTCCTTCTTTTAATCCACTATCTGAAAAGTTTAAATTGGCTTTTGGAAGACCTATGGAACTGATGCTTCCATTGGAGGTGGAGCCAGAAGCATCAGTGGAAGGTATACTTATTTGTCTCGAATATCCTTGTTTTAAATAGTCCGCAATATATAAGTTGTCTTTGTCTAAAGGTAAATCCCCCAATTGTACCACTATAGGATCTGTGCTTGAAACTATTCCCAATTCAATTGATGAAGGATTATATTGCGAGCCCTGATCTCTCATCAAATTAATTATTTCACTATAAGGATTCTTTACATTCATTCAGATTTGTCCTCCTCTATCAATTTCATTTTAGTTTCAAAATTCAAGTCTAACTCCATAGTATATTTCCCAGAAGCTACTTCCCAGGTATGAGTATCCGTATCAATACACATTGTTACTTTACTAAGATCACTAATATATGGGATTTCTAAATTTACACCCCAACCAGTAGTACATTTCGTATTTCCTAAAACACTTATTTTAACCGTTCTGTCTACTCCATGCAGCATACTATTTGCAACTGTCATAGCATCTTTTCCTTCTTCAGCCTCATAAACATCTTGAAGTATTCCATACATATTAATCCAATCTCTTTGCCATGCAGTACCCACGTAAGTTCCATCTGATTTATATACATTTACTTTGTTTATCATACTGTCAATTGCATCACTGTATGAGGTATTTCCTACATTTATATCAGGAGTAATTATCAAGTTATCTATGGGAATTCCCATATTCATAAGTCCCAACTTGTTTTTTTCAGCATAGGGCATAAAGTTATATTTTCCATTATCCAGATGCCAAACTTTAGTATAAGCCATCATTATTACTTCATAAAAAGTCTTATCTTTGGCCAATAAATCTATTTTCCAATTTGATTTCCCGATGTCCCCCACAGGTATTCCTGCGTTATCACAAACAGCTCCAACTATATCTTCAGGTAATACATTTTTAAAATTGTACGTTCCTTTTGATTTTGTGAAATAAATTAAGTAATCGTAAGCAGTAAATGTAAGTTCCTGATTACTGCTTTCTATGTCTCTATCAAAAACGTACCCTCTGAACAATTCCTTTCCATCTTCCAGCATCCATATTAAATTGCCCGGACCTATCTGCGTGTTTAATTGATTTTTGTCAAAAATACTATAGGCTATTGTTATTTCCAGTTTCCTTGCAACCTGTTCCTTATCGCCAGACCAAACTATTGTTTTACAGTAATTTGTTATGTCCGTAGTTATTGAACGTTTATACATACTGTAAATTTTAATCATAATTTAAGCACTGTCCCTTCAGGGATATCTGTAGGATCTTTGATGAGATTTTTCTCAGCTAACTCCTGCCATTTTGAACCATCACCATACACCTTTTTTGCTATTAGATACAAAGTATCTCCTTTTTTAACCGTATATTGAGTCGGCGTTTGTTTATCAATTGGCCTTTTGTTTACCGCAGCTATATCTGCAGCTAAAAAAGTTACATTCTGATATCCATTTGATAGACTATTGAACTTTCTTGTAGTGGCATCTATTATTCTGTATTCTTTAAGCTGAAGTGAAAAAGAAATATCACCTGTTCCATCATTTTCTTTATATTCAAAAGATTCTATAGAACAGGCTATATTTATAGGTGTATCCGTTATTATATAACGAATGGGTTTGCCGCTAACTCTCCACTTTTCTATTAAATTTACACAATCCCAGGGCTTTGGAAATTCTAAATACTGACAGAAGGTATAATTCTTATTTGGGAAAAAAGTCTCTATAACTCCTATTTCGCATAAATTGGTTTTGCCCAAAAAACTAACTTCTCCAAAATTTTCTACACTAAAACTTGAATTATTGTTAGAGCCCTTTATAGAATAATTACCAGGAGGAACAGGCAGCCTTAATTTTTCACTGCCCTGCATTAGCCAAAATTCTTTCAATTAAAACACCCCCTACATGTTAAAAGCCACAGACTTTAACTTTTTAGCTAAAGCAGTGGCTATTTTATCTATATCACTATCGTCTCTAACTTCAATCTTATCCGCCAATTTTTGAATTATTACTGAAGCTCCATCAGCTTTCTTATTATAGTTACGCGCTTCATTGGCAGTTAAAACTCTTTCGTCTTCATGGAGCATTGCCGGGAAATTGTCATAAGGAACTCTTGTTAGTCCAACTGCATATCCTTTATAAGCTCCTCCTGACATTTCACTTCTAACTCCAGGTGTATTCCATGGATTTCCATAATCATGTTCAATTAGCCTAATTGCAGCTGCTGCATTTTCTATAGGATTCCATATATCAGTCATACCGGGCAAATGAAATTCTTCCATATTTTCATCAATTAACTGCATGAGTCCCTTTGAAGGATGTCCTTCTTGAGCATTTATATCCCATAAATTTATACTCATTGGATCTCCTCCAGATTCACCCATAGCAATCATCTGTAATGCAGGTAGCCAACTCATTGGAGCACCTGTTAATGCTATTGCAGCTGTTAGCCATCCAGTTACTGTTCCACCTGCTGCACTCATTATACTTCCTATCCAATTCTGTATAAACGATTTTACATCTTTTGATGACATTCCATTAATTAATCCTTGCATCAAATGTCCACCCATTTGAAACATAACTTTTGAGGGACTGTGTATTCCAAAACCTGTCTTGAATTGTTCAATAACCTTATCTGTAAGAGCTTTAACTATTGCAACTACATTACCAGCACTCGCTTGAATTCCTGAACCAAATTCCTGCATTGTTTGAGATCCATAAGAAAGACTAGCTGTATTCAAGTTTGAATAAACACCTTTTACATGTGTACTCATATTGGTTGTTGGATTAGTTACAAGTTTTGTATTATCTTTAATTCCACTGCCAAAAGTTTTCATCATGTCAACTGGATAGGTATCAAAATCACTTAATGGGCCTTTATCCGGTGATGAAAAGTGGATTAGCTCTTTTATTTTTGTGGCCATGGTAGTTACAGAATCAGTTATAGGTTTCATATTATTATTTATGCCTGTTCCAAAACTTCCTGGGACATCCTTTCCCCATTTTACGGATTGAGTTTTTAAAGACTTCATTTGGTTTGCTATTTTAGATGTATTAATCGTTGGTGCATATGCTCCCATAGACTTTGGGACCATGGACATTCCTTGAGCCTTTGGTACCTGAGCATTCATTCCTTTTAAAATATTCGTAGTCTGCCTATTGTTATATACCTTACTCCCTGAGGGAAGCTCTACAATCTCAGGTCCATTTTCAGCTATCCAGGTAGATCCGCCTTCAAAATAGCTTGTGCCTAATGCATTACCCTTCTCTGTTCCGCTACCAGTTAACTTCTTCCATAAATTTATAGTTCCCTTTATCGGATGAGCAAAAAAATCTCTTAACCCGCCCCAAAGTTTTTTAATATCTGCTACAAAATCAGACACATGTTTCTTGACACTTTCAAATGTTTCTCTGACACTTTCAATTTTAGTTTTTACAAATTCAATAACCTCATGTGTTTTATCTCTTATACCACCGAAGTTATGTTTCCAAGCTTCATAAAGAAGCACACATGCTCCTATTATTACAGTTATAACTAAGACTATAGGATTTGCCTGTATAAATAAGAATACTGACCTAATAATACTTATAATTCTAGATGCTACAATTTTTATTGTACTAATAAGGCGACTCTTTAACAAATTTCCTATTACACCTACCCATAATTTAACTGTACCAATAACAGTATTAAGTACACCTGGTATTAACTTAGCAAATCCTATAATGTTTCTCCCTACACTGCCAAATATGGTTCCAACTGTTTTCATTGCATTTCCAAAATTTTTGCCGAACATTTTTGCCGCAGTATTGAGAATTGGAAATTCTTTTTTTATTTTATTAAAAGTAGATACTATATTAAAAGCACCTTTACCTGCCTGAAGTCCAACAAACAACCCTGCAAATAATTTTGGATGTGCAGCAGCTGTTTTTATAAGTGGCATAAGTATTGTTGACACATTCTTTATATATTGAATTCCAACTGTTCCAACTGCTTTAATATCTCCAGCCATTGTTTTAATAGTATTTCCATATTGTTTTACTTTGGCTGGATTATCAAAAGACTTCAGAAAAGCTTGCAGCTTGTTTCCGCCAACTGTTGCTATATTGCCAATCTCTTTCTGCAATTCAGCAAAGGCTTTTGATTTTTGAATTTTCTCAAGTAATGGGTCTATTGCCTGTAACTGCTTCTTAAAATTATCAAACAATCCTCCTTTTATAGTTTCACCTTTATCATTTATTCCTGCAAGGCTTCTTCCCATACTTCCAATAGAATTTTGTCCCCTGTTTATTAATCCTTGGGCAGTATTTGAATAATCTTTTGTTGAATTGCCATACTTAGAATTTATAATATTCATTACAGAGTTTAATGCCTGGTCACCTTTCATATTTGTAATTTCATTTTTATCATTAAACTTCATTCCTGATTTTTCTAAATCACTTTTATTAATACCTAGTTTCTTTAATCCATTATTAATACCTAGTTTCTTTAATCCATCAAGTGCTTCTCCCATTTGTCCATTTTTAACTAGTGAAAAATCATGTGCTATATCCTCAGTAGAAGCATTTTTATGTGAGACACTCAGATTCATTAATGGTTCTAAATATTTTTTAGCATCTAAACCATTTGAAGCAAGTTGTCCCACTGCATTTATTGTATCGGAACTTTTAAGTGAATTATTCTGTGCTTCCTTATAAGCAAAACCCATCATTTCAGATCCCTTTGTTTTGCTATTCATTATAGATTGCATATTAAATAATTGCTGTTCATTAGATGAAGCACTTCCAATTGTCCAGCCATATAGTTTTTTACCAACATCCATATTTATAATACTTTTTGTGGCATTCCTTATACTAGTCAATTTTTGTTTTATATCCTTCAATACTTTACTTGCTTCATCTTTAATCTTAATAGTTGGCTTGAATGTCTCTGATGCAAATGACTTTAAGTGTCCTCCAATTCTACTAATACTACTTGATGCAACATCTTTAGCAGCTATGGTTATTATAATATCTCTTCGCATACTTTCCATAGCCCTTTTAGTCTGAGTTAATTTTTTTACGGTATTACCTTTAACTTTAAATTCCCTTGAACACAAACCTTCCATCTGCTTTTTAGCTTTAGCTACAGAATCAGCAAAAGTATCTGTTCTATCTATTGCTTTTTTTATTTGAGCTGAAAAGTTGTCTTCTAAACTCAAACTTGTCTTTATTTCTGCCAATTGCTCACCTCCTTTTACTTAAAAATACAATTTATATAACACTAACTGGAAATACAGGTGTTTTATTTATCTCCATACCCTTCACTTTATTGTTTCTATCTTCAATATACTTATTCCAAAAAGCTCTGGTAAACAATTTGTCACCAGAGCTATAATTCCAATACTCAGACGGCTTTGTTATTCTTTTTTCTTTCCAGAGTTCGTACATGAGCCTGATTTCCCCATCTGAGTCGATAAGTTTTTTATTTCTTTGACTGCATCTTTATTAAACCCGCTTAATTCAGTTACCACAGTATAAATTGAGCTTACCTCTCCAGGTAAAAATATCTTTCCTACTGCATCAGATGCACTTATACCTCCAAAATATTCAACTATCTTTTGATTATTCAAGTTAGGATCTTTTACTCCTCTTATTACAGTTTCTACTTGTATATTTTTATCAGTATTTATTTTACCGTCAGCACTCAAAGACACACTTTCCTGCAATTCTTCATATTCATCAGAAGTTAATGCTTGACAAGTAATAACAAAAGGCTCTCCTAAATTTTCAGAAAGCCTTTTTATCTCAATTTCCCTTGTTGGTCTTACAAGTTTTGTCTTATCCAATTTTAGTAACAAATCTACTTTATTGTTCATAATACGAAAATCCTCCTCAAATTTAGTTTATATTATACTTGGGTTAATAGTATCCAATGTTTCAAAAGCTTCGAAAGTAAATGGTACTGACTCTGTTCCCAGGCTCTTTGCTTTCCAGTTTGCAAGTGTCAATTCATCAAACTTTACTCCAATAAGCTTTATTCTTTCTGTTCCTCCATTTCCTGGGTCAGACAATTTACTTATAATATTAAACACAGGTTCTTTCCCATTTAGTACTGAATCACCTATCAAAAGTATCATTCTTGAAGAAACTTTATTCATAGTCAAAGTTCCACTTCCTTCAACAGATGTTATCTTATATTTTTTAAACATTGTGCCACACATAGGTACTTCAGATTTATTCATCTTGAATTTTGCTTGAAGTCCAGTTGCCTCACTAACCTGTTGATCGTCAATCCATACGGAACCAAAGTTACCATACATAGTTTTTTCTTCATTATAATTTCCAATTGAATTCATATATAATCCCCCCTAAACTGCTATTGCAAATTGAATGTCTTCCATAACATCAACAATTTTTTGATTTCCTGATATAAATACTTTATCTCCTGTATTGGCCTCTTTAATTTCCTGTTCGGTCATTTGGTCTACAGTTCTACCATCAGACATTTTATAGTTCACACTCTTTAGATATTCCATTTGTGATTGAATATCTATATTTATACTGCTTTTACCCTTGTCCAAAAGTCCCTGGGATTCCAACTGCTCAAAATAAATTCCAATTGCACTTATTAAAAGTATTTTATGGTCATAATCATTACTTACCTTACCTATATAACTATCTTCAGCAACCTTTTTTATATCCTGGTTTTCTTGATCCATAATATCTATTACCTTGATCTTTTTATAACTTTCATCTTCATCACTAGTAAGTGTTGCCAAACTATTCACTGCTCTTGCTACTTTTACCTTTTCACCATCGTTTATAAGAATAAGTTTTCCAGCATCTACAGCTGTATCTGCTTCATCCTTAGTCAGGTGGTCACAATCTATGAGTTCAGGTAAAGCTGCATATGTTGCTGATGAATTTAGTGGAGTACCTGCTAAAAGTCCTGCTATTCTACTGCAATATTCCTTTGCTGTATACTCCTTGCCAGTTTGTTTATTACTTTTATTGCAGTAATTTATTATTCCAACACTATCCCCAGCACAATTTGGGAGTACAGCCTTAACGTTTTTTCCTTTATTGCTTCTCAATCCTTTTATCCATGAAGCAAAATTCGTTACAGCTGAATCATCAATTTCTGGAACAGCTATATAATCCCACTTAATAGTTTCAAGATAATGCTGAGCTTCTGCATAATCCACTGCTGGAGCAGCCCCTCCTTCTACTGCCACTGGTTTTGCAACTATATAAGCTATAACCTTCTTAGGTGGATTTATATATCCAACGAAAGCAAGACTAATTTGTTCTTTGTTTTCTTCAGTTAATATATTGGGGATATCATCCACGCCACTCATAACTATTGGATTGATATCAGGAACTTTATCCTCCAATATCAATGCAACTATTCCTCTCTCGCCCCTTTGTACAGCCGTTTGGCCGGCATGTCTAAACATAATATTTATACTTGGTAAACCCATTATTTTATTACCTCCTTATTAAATTGAACTTCTTTCATGAGTTCATAATTTTGAGTATCTTTATTGATTTGATCTCTTATTGAAACCAGATAATCCAAACTTATTTGAAAATGTAATACAAAATCAACTATTTGGCATTCTGTCTTTAAAATATCAATATATCTATCCTTAACCTTAATTCCATTTACAAAACTTTGTTCTAATTTGTTTTCCATATCATATAAGTCATCATTACATTCCGTCTTTGGGAAGAAATGAATGTCTACAGTCAGAGATGGATTTTTAGTAAACATATTTGATCTCACTGTACTTATAGGAATTACTTGTATAAAAAAAGCAGGCGGATCAAACCCCTGTCTTATCTCTTCATCGTATATTTCATATTCTTTAAATTCACTGCTTAGTTTCAAGCTTACAGCATCCTTTATATCTCTTAATTCAATCATGATATATACTCCTTAATTTTACTGTTAAACCAGTTTGAAATATATTCGGGTAAATCTTTTTCCAATTTTTCCGAACTGATTTTAAACATATGCTTGCCTGGAACAAACGCAATTTTGCCATGTTCTTTATAGGTATCCGGATGGGGTGCTTTTCCAAGTCTAGTTTTATGGCCGTATTCAACATAGCTTATAGAATCTAATGTACTAAATATTTCTATATAATACTTATTACCTTCCCTAACCAAGTTTCCTACTTTCAAGCTTTTTATTAAATCTTCACAACCTTTTCCATCCGCTGTATCCATAATTTTATTCTTGATTTCTGTGAGAGCTTTATTTGCAACTATTAAAATTTGCTTTTCAAGTTCTTCATCAAGCTTACCTTTGATAAGCTTGTTCATGCTATCTTTATATTCATCCAATCCCTTTATATCCAGGCCCATTATGATTTCTCCTTTCTAAAAAGTGGTACTTCAAGATGACTTTTATAGTAAAAAGGTTCTCCGGCTTCATATTCCCTCATAACTCCATTTTCAAGCATGACTTGTACGTAGTCTCCTGAGACAATAGGACTATCCGGAGCACAAAACATGATAGAATTATACTGTATATTATTTATTGTATTTGTTTGATTTACATTTGCAGCGTCCTTTCTAGATACTGCACATTTCATATTTTCTACTTTTGTCTCCAATTTAAATGCTAAAGCACCATTTTCTTTTTTATACTTTACTTCTCCCTTGACAGTTGCTCTATCAAAATAAGTCAGGCTTAGTATATCTGCTTCTGCCATATTACCAGACAACCTTTCTAAAATTATTCAATTCTCTCATCTCATCAGCTTCAAAACTTAGCAGTATTCTTTCATCCTTTTCACTAGAAGCTTCATATTCTATCCTGGTATCACCTCTTTGAATAGACTTAACTTCTTTATTGTTACTATTTTTCAGTTTATACTGTATTATGGATATAACCTTATCCTCTACAAATTCTTCTAATTTTTTAGGTAAACTTTTAATATTGCAATAATTAAGCACCTTTTGAGTAACTTTTTCTATATATTCACTAATGATTTTATCTTTGGAATCATCTTGTATTTCTAAAATATCTTTTATATTTTCCAACATAATCTATTCTCCTCAAAAAGAAAAGGTTAAATTTTCTTATTTAACTTTAGCAATGTATATCTGATCAGCATAAGGAAATGATGGCAAGCAAGTAGCAACTGCTTTTGTCCACCTAGCTACGGGATCTTTAGTGCTGTATATTTCAGCTACGATGTTTCCAAAAGATTCTATTTTCGTATCATTTCTACCTCTTAATTCTATTTCTTCTGCAGTTAATCCATAAACAGTATCTCCCAATTTACTATCTGGAAGTAATACAAATTTGCCATCCTCAAAATATCTCTTAACTATATACTTTCCATCATTACCTTGTGTCCTATACTGTGAATCATAAGTTGCTATTTGAGGCAAATCCATAGAGGATAATAATTGATTAAGCATATCTTTAGTTACTAGCCTGTCTGCATTAATTCCAAATATAGCTTTTCTTATTGACACATCAGTTAAAAGCAGATTTAATACTGACTTAGAAGTTACAGCTCTAGTAGGAGTATAACCTACATTTTGTACTACTTTATCAGTCCAATTATAAATATCTTCTAATATTTTTGCATCTGCAGATGTCCAATCAGTTGTGCCTTGTTGTGCTGCAGGAGTTCCGTAATCTATGGAAATTTTAACCCCATTTTCATTTATATTGAGCTTTCCAGTAGTTATAACTTCCATTCTCATAGCTTCTATTCTAGTTTTAACACTATTTATCATATTATCTACATCATTATAAATCTGGTTAACAGCTTGCGTTTCTTCTTGAGGGCTTCTTGGAAAATTTAATTGTATTATTAATTTTTCATCCATTTTAATTTTTCTTTTGATTAATGCCAATTCTTCTACACTATAAGAAGCCCCATCCCTTGAACCTATTTCAGTTTCAGTATCAAATCCATGTATACTAGCGCTTACAGGCAAGTTATTAGCTCCCTTTATCATTTTAAAATCCAATCCCTCTATCTTTGTTTCAGGAAACAATATGTCCCCTAACATTGGTATTTGTTCTCTTGTTTTTACATAATTTAAAATTGCCTGTGGTGAAAACAACTCTTCTACTCTAGTCATTCATATTCACTCCTATCTAAATTTTATTTCTTTTAATGCTGTTTTTGCTGCATCAACAGGCTTAACAGGAAGCCTATCTTCTAATACATAACCTTCAACCATCAATGATCCCACTTGAGGACCTTGTGTAACATCCACACTAGAAAACAATATTCCTGCAGCAGTAGCATCATTAACTACTTTCCCATTTACATCCAATATGCTACCTGCAGAAACTATTTTTTTCCCAAATTCATCAGCTGTTATACCTTCATCACTTACCGTAGTAGTAAAATTAACATATTTCCCACTAGCTAAGAACTCCAGTTCATTATTAAGAGTCATTGTTTTTACATACATATCTTATACCTCCTTTTATTTCCACATATTTTCATATGGATTTTTGACTTTCTTATTTCTTTCTTTAGCTATTTGAGAAGCCAAATATTTTTCTCCTGGTGTACTTGTTCCATCCCCTGGCTTAGGTGTAACTATTTTATTTTCTGCAAATAAATAAGGATCAGATACTTTTAAATTCTTTAATTGCTTATCTAATCCTATAAGAGATTCTCCTTCTAATTTAATTTTTTCAACATCTAACAAAGCTTTAACAGCTCTACTATTCTTTGCCCCAGATTTATTTAAAGCTTTTTCTAAAGCATAGTTAAATTGCATTTCAGCTATCTTCTTTTCACTATCTTCTTTCAATTTTTTGTAACTTTTTTCATATTGATCAATTATATTTTGAAGTTTTTTATTATCTCTATTATCTTTTTTTAGTTCTTCAATAGTCTTATTAGCAGTTTTAAGTTGATTTTCTATATCTATTTTTGTTGTTTCTAAACTATTGTATTCTTCTTTGTCTATGCAGCTTGAACTATCCACTAAATCTATGTCTTTATACTTATTCTTTATTCCATCTGGTATTTGAAAATATGTTTCTCCAAGTATTTCACTCAACTTCGGCATTTATAATTACTCCTCTCTTAATTTTTAGACATATTATTTGATAACCTTTGTTCCTCTTCTGTCACATTGTTTACCCAAGGATGATGTTCAATTATAGTTTTATCACTTACTATGCCTTTTGATTTCTGACAATTTTGTATTGTTTCTGTTTCATTAGCAATTATGCTTCTGTTAAAATTCACTCTTGCTGAAGTACAATCAAAGTCCCCTTCCTTTTTCAGTTTTAAATACTCTGATATGAACCAAAATATACTTTTAAATGCGGACTTAAGTTTTCTTTCAAAATTATTGCACTTAAGATCCAGTCCAGTATATAAAAATTTAAGGGCTACTCCTGACGGATTAGCTCCAAATTTATCTGTATCCATGTTAACGCATTGTCCAAATTGATAAATATCTTTTTTAAGCCTATCTAAATGTTTTTCTACTGCATCAATATTTAAATTAGAATTAAGAGAATCTACTCCTCCATCACCTTCAACTTTTATTGCCTTGTAATATCTTAAATCCTGTATAAATTCTCCAATATCCTGTCCTCCATAATTTTTTAATACATATATAAGTGATTGTATTTCAGCAAGATTGTTACTTGTATCACTGGTATTTAAATCATAATCATCAATTAGATATTTAACAAAGGTTAAATCATTAAGTTCTTCACTATTATTCTTAATTACTATAAATGGTATTTTGCCCCATCCATAATATTCACCATCCTTTAGATAATGCCCTATAGGCTCCGTCGTTTCATTGGCTTCTACATCAGGAATAAGTTTTCCATTATAATCTGTGTAATACATAACAGTTTTATCATCCCAATATTCTACCTTAAGTACATCTTTTTTATTTTTACCTTCATACACAGTAACATAGTAATATCTAATTACAGCTTGCAGTTTGGAATGTGCTGTATCTTTCCACAAAGGAACAACTTGTTCGCTTGGAATTAGCTTAAAACTTAATTTTTCGTCATCATCAATATATACTTGCAACCATGAAATTCCCTTGTTACTTGCCTCAACTCCGGACTCATTCAGGATATCATCAAAGTTTTCATCCAATATTTCATCTATTTTTTGTTGAAATTTATCATTTAAAGAAGTATATCTTGGCGGTTTGCCTAAAAGATATCCAACCTTTTCGTCTACCATCAGTTTCATAAATGCATGACTTAATTTATTATTTACTTTAGTTTCATCTACTACCTTTTGTTTGTTCACATAACAAAACTTGTCTCTATTATTTATATCATTTCTATTTTCATAGTAAGCCTGACCTATAAGCATGTTTTTTCTTTTATCTGATTTATCAAATTCGGCAATGAATTCTTTTATAATTTCTTCCTGATTCATTGCTGGAACTTTAGGTTTAAAATTAAATATCATAATCCACCCCACTTTACTTAAATACTGACACACCAGAATCTTTATATAATATTGTATTAACAAAATATCTTACAGCATCCATTGTATGATCCATAATTTTTAACGGTTTATCCTCTCCACGTTCAACAGCTTTTTCATCCCAAATATAGGATAAGAATTCCATAAAAGTATTTTTACAGCAATCATTAAACTGCAGCAAGTTTCCATTTAACGCACTTGCTACATTTCTTATTCCTTCTAGTACATCATTCTTAGCCCTTTTAACTTTAAATTTTCCTTTTTTCTTTATTAAGGCTATAAAGCTGGCTGCACTAGGATCTATTACTACAGCTTCTATTTTTCTATCTCCTGCAAAATCAACTAAATCTTCATAATATTCATCATCTGCTTTTTGCTTTTCTTTATCTCTTCCTGAGTAATAATATTCATTTATCAAGTACCATTTCTCTAAACACTTACCCCATAAAAGAAAAGTAGTTGCATTCTGTGTACCATAATCACAACTAATATAGTATTCCTTATAATCTCTAAACACTGTATGAACTTTATGTTTAACCTCATCAAACATGTCATATATCAACCCTTCAGCTTGTATCCATAAGCCTAATATATAACGCTTAAAAAATACCCCTGTAAACATACTTCTAAACCTTTCCTTGACTCTTTCTGAAAGACTTAAGTTATCATCCATAGTAAAATGCATATAAAGTATATTTTTCTCTTCGGCTTTATCTATAAATTCAGTTTTTATAAAATGATAAGGTGAACCCGGGTTACAATTCATAAAGATTTTAGCACCTTCAACTGAGCATCGTCCTATCATCTGGTCAACAAAATTTTGAGGAAACAATGCTACTTCATCAGCAAATACTCCTGCAGCCGTTAAACCTTGAAGCCTGTCCTGTGATTTTTCATTATTAGCACCATACATATAATAAGTATTATCACCAACAACAATATAATTTTCTGACCTATTAAATTCATATTTAATTCCCCAGGAATTTAATATCTGCTGCATGGGTTCTATAACATTCCTTTTTAGTGCCCCTATAGTTTTACCCGTAAGAATAAAATTTTCACCACTAAAATGTTTTAGGGACCACCTTAAAAAGCTGCATATCATAGCAATAGTTTTACCTGATCTTATAGCTCCATCAGCTATTACCATATCTCTATCAGCAAATGGGGAACCCTTTTCCCAAAAAAATAATAGTTTCTTTTGTTTCATTGAAAATGGCTGGAATTTAAAGCCCCTACTTTGTTTTTTCTTCCTCATTTTCATCATCCTTAAATAATTCTTTTACTTCATCCTCACTTAATGTAGTAGCCTTAATAAATTCATTAATTCCTTCTTTATCATAATTACCAATGTCATTTGAATTTTTAATATCTATCTTTAATTTCTCAATTCTCAATTTTTGTTCCTCTGTAGCCAGATTACCTTTCAATAATTCTTCATACTGCTTGATCATACTCTCCAGAGTTTTCATTGCCTTTGATTGAGCCTGTAAAAATGCTGCCTGCTTATCCCAAGCAAACTGCAATTCATAATCTCTTTCCAATCTTTCTGAATTTTCTCCCACAGTACTTTTTTCTTTTTTAAGTACTTTAGTGAAATCTTTTTTATTCTTAACATTCATAATTTTTTGTGATCTTGCTATAGCTGTATACTGAATTATTATGTTTTCCCAAAGCATATCCAGTGTATCCTTAGCCATAATATCCTCTACTATACCTATAGTCTCAGGTGGAAAAATCTTAGAAAAAAAACCTTGTGCTTCAAGATTTTTATTTTTAAACTGATCACCTTTTTTACTTCCCTTTTGTAACATTTCATTCAGCTTATAGTTCCATTTATCTTTATTTTTCCACCATCCCACTGTTTTTTCAGATATATTTAAAATATTAGCAATTTGTCTATTTCTAATATTTCCATTATGTTCTTTATAAATTTCAAAAGCCTTACCCCTGTTTGGACTCCTTTGTCTAGGCATATCTACGTTGCCACCCCCTCTCAATTTACCTTATTTATATTAAAAAGAAGCCTTATTCAAGGCTTCCCAGTTATCGTTTTTTATGCAGCTATCTACTTCCAACTGTCTACAATATTATTATATTACATTTTATCAATATTTTAATTCCTTTACAGTTCCATTTTGCTTCCTACTTACTTCCCCATTACTTCCTAGTTCTGTCACTTAATTTACAGTATTTAATTGTTAAACTACATATAACAATCGATTATATTTCGAATTAGCCTGTGTCTTCTTTTTGTAGCTCCTCCCGAAGACATATTGAATTTCATCCCCAATTGCCAATCTTTTTTATTATACTTATACTTTTCTTTTAAAAATTCCTGATCCTCAATTTCCAAATCTTTTATATTGGTTTCAATTACAGCATTATCTATTTCCATATTTCTTAACGTTTCCTCTATGTCTTCTACTTGTTCTTTCTTCCATGTCTGTTCCTTAAGTAACCTGTCCGTTATATTCATCAAAGCTTTTTCTGCATAGCTTTCTCCTGTAGGACTTGTCTGTACTCTCTCTTCATAAGCCACAGCTCTTAACTCTTCCGGGATGTCTACATCAATATTTTTCAACTTATACTCTATCTCAGCTATTTGCTTTTTGAAAACTTCTAATCTTTTATTCAAAATACTAATTCTTTTATCCCTATTAAAATAATTAAAAATCCTCTGTTCCATATTTTTAAATACTTCATCATCCATTAAACATTTCCTCCCTATAACGCCATTTACTGTCTATGCACAATTCTAAACCCATATAAAATTACAATTAATATTCCTACAAACATAGACATAAATAGAACATATAATATTACAAACTCTATTAATAATTTCACTGCATCTCTCCTTAAGTTTCAATATATAGCTATCTAGTATTATAATCTGATGCTCTATCTACATCCTATCCTTCTTAATAAATTTCTTCATTCTGTAATTATACTGTACACCTTTAAAAAACATTATATTATCACCACAAGGTTCAAGTATTCTTCCTGCAAGTGCTTCATCAAGTTCTATAAGCATATCAGGAGCACATTCTGTGCTTATAATTGTTGGCAAATGATTAAAATACCTATAATTTATAATTGGAATTATATGTTTTATATCCGCTTCATTAAGTCCTACTTTATTTCCATACTTGTCTTTTATAAGCTGCCCATTTCTAACCTTGTCCTTAAGTAAGTCATCTATTATCAACAGCTTAGCTTTATTGTATCTGCTTAAAAGTTTTAGGTAAAATTCATCATCATTTACATTAGCTTTTAACTGCCTCATAGCCTCAAGATATGGCATATAAATAACTTGTACTGGATTTTTACAATTCAAAAGTGCCGCTCCTATAGCAATTACTATGTGACTTTTTCCAGCACCAGACTGTCCAAATAATCCAAAGTTGTTTTCCTTCTTAAAACTTATATTATTAAAGTTTTTTATATACTCTATAGCCCTTTTTTTAACCCGTAAGGTTAAGCAATCATATGGAACATAATCACTTAACCTTTTAGCTTCAACAGGATTCACCCCAAATTTCTTCCATAATCTAGCACTACGTTCTTTTTCATAACAACTACATCTCTTATAGCCTTCCTTTGTTTCAATCCAACCGGTATCACAGCATATTTTACATTTATATTTAGCTTCCACTGTATTTAGAGAAGTCATATGCACCTGACTTAATATTCTTTTCAATGCCTCCACCTTTCTCCTCCTTTCCTTCCATAATCCAATTTTTTAATATTTTTTCCATGTACCCCTTAATAAATCTCTTCTTGTTACTTACCGTTATTTTTAGTGCTTCTTTAACCCAGCCATATCCATAAGTTTCTACAAAAATTTTTAAAACATCAAAATATTTTTTTATACTCTCACCGGGCTTTAAATTTTCATAATACTTACAGAGTTCTAATGTTTTTTCATAAAGAGAATTTTCATTTTTATATTTTCTTTTCTGTTCTTTTCTTTCTTTTTCTGTACTTTTCTCTTCTTTATTTTGAAGATTAATGCTTACATTAACTACCTCGTGGTTGGGGATAATGTATACAATAACTAAATTTTTGTATACACTAATGGTTTCATCATCCAAAAGCAAATATTCTTTGAATAATTTTACCTTCTGTCTTCTACCTGCTGCTTCTATATAACGCTTTTGGATTCCTTTTGAAGTAAGTACTTTATAGGTTTCAAAAACCTTTTTATCAAACAACCCCCACTTAACACAATCATTAATGATTTCATTAATTAAATTAATGTCTACATTAACTCTCTTTGAAAACAATAACTGTTGTTTTTCCACCCACTCGTAGAAATATCCATGTTTATAAATTTTCATTAATAGCTTAATTACTATGCCAAAACCAACTATTCCATGTTGTGCTTCTATTAGTGCAACTTTATCGTCTTGATCCATGTCAACATCTAAAGGAAAATATTCCAATCCTTCTTTTTGAGGTCTAGCTAATGTAATCACCCTCTTCCAAATCTACAGCTTTCAGAAAAACCTTAGCATTTTTAAAATGAAACATAACTTCAGTAATCTGGCTGCCATTTAATCTATCCTTATGTCAAAAGCCTGGTCCTTCTACTTGTTTAAGTGATGTATTTTCAACTCGTAAGTTCTTATCTGCAACACTTACAAAAAGGTTAACTATTTGCAAATCAGTCTCTATAAGCTTTGTAGTACTCTCCCTATTATCTATAAAGATTGGAGCTTTAATTTTATAATGATTTGATAATGTATTTATAATGTCAATTCCAGCATTAATCCTTGCACCGAAATTCAAATTTGTTGAAAATGGCACACCTTCCACGAGAGGCTCACAATCTTCATCAATTCCTCCATTAACCTGAGTTTTAAAGAATCTAAACTTTACATACTTGAATTTAGAATTAATACCAGATTCCATAAGTTGAACTTTAGTTTTTATAAATTCATTACACATAAATTCCTGTTTTTCTAACTCTACAATTTGTTGAGTTAAAATTTTTTCTTGATCCATAAGTTCTCCAATTCTTGATCTAATTTTAATATTGATCTCTTTATATCCCAGTTCATGATTAATTTGTTCAAGTTCACTTTCAAGGGACTTTCTTTTTTCTTTCAATTCATCAATCTGTAAGCTTTTTTCTATTGGCTTACATAACTCAGCTTCAAGCATTTTTATCTGGTTTTGTATATTCCTGTATTCTTTATTGCTATCAAGGTCAATATTCACCTTGAAGCTACTAATATTGCTTTGTAAGTCAATCTTTTTATTACTTAGGTTTTCTAACTTTTCCTTTGCATTTTTTAATGCAATATCATTTTCAGACATCCTATTTCTATATTTTTTAAGATCATAAGCCTTATTGGTACCTTCCCTAGTTATATCTTCAAGGACTTTTGCTTTACTTTTATTAAAGTTTTCTTCTAACTCATTTCTATGTTTTTCAACATCCTCATCAGAAAATGCTCTTTTACAAAGAGGACATATGCGTGCATTTTTAGGAAATTCAAATATCTTATTATTTTCCTCATACCACTTACCTCTTAAATTATCTACATCATTTTCTATTTCTTTTATTGCCTTCAAATCATTATATTTCTCAGTTTCAAATAATTTAATATCAAATTTAATATGAGTTATTTCATCATTAACACTACATAATTCTTCTTCAATCCCATCTTTGCTACTTTCAGCTTTTTTAATTTCTTCATATTGAATATCTTTGAGTCTGGATTTAAGTCCATACATATCTTCCTTTTTCTTGAATATTTCAACATTTACTTCTGATTTATCCATAATCTGCTTTTCTACACTTTTTATTTTTAAATCTATTTTTTGTTTTGCATCCTCTAGTGTTTCAAAGTCAATATCTTCTTTTATTGTCATACTTAATTCATCAACTCTTGCAGGTATTGACTCTTTGTCTTTAATTAACTTTTTTCTTGACGCATTTATACTTTCTTTCAATTCATCTATACTTTTATTTATCAATAGATTTTTTAACGGTTTTAGATTTTCTTTAAAATCAATAACATTTTCATCTGTAACTTCTCCTAAAATATCCATTAAAACCTTTTTCCTCTCCTGCCATTTCATGCTTGTACTAAAATATAAAGGATTAGTTACTAATTTGAATATATCTTCAGGAATAATGCTGCTTATTTTCTTTTTATATTGACCTTGCTTTTTAGGTACACCATCAATATAATAAGCCGTAGTTACACCTTTTAGTTCCGATTCGGATTTTCCCTTTGGCTTAATCCACTTTTCCTTCAATACCTTTTTAAAAACTGTTTTTTCTCCATCTATCTTAAGTACTGCCTCAACTTCCGTTTCAAGCATATGAATTGCATTATTACTTTTATCTAGCGGCTGTACATCAAATTTACTCATATCCCTGCTGTCTTTATCAAATAAGAGCCAAGTAAATGCATCAAATACGCTAGTCTTGCCTGTTCCATTATCCCCATAAATATTAGTTGTATCTGAAAACTTTATATCCAAATTCTTAAGGCCTTTAAAATTCTTAAGAATTAATCTTTCTAAAAATATTGATTTACTCAATTTCTATTCCCCCCTATTTCTATGTTTCAACGTAATATTTACCTATATTAACTTGCTACATCATTTGAACTTATAGGTTTCACTGTTTTTTCACTACACTTTTCGTGTGTATTATTTTCAAAAAATATCCTATCTATATTTACGTTAAACCTTCTCTTTAATTTTTTAATAAAATTAAAGCTTGGATTTCTCTCACCTGATTCAATTTTAATATAGAAAGACACTGATATTCCTAGTGCAAGAGCCATATCTTTTTGACTCATACTTAAAGATTGTCTAAACTTTATTAATTTAAAATTCATATTTTCTCCTCCTTGTTTACTCTTTTTATACACTTATCGTGTTCTGTTTGTTTTATATTATCACACTAAATGTGTTTTGTAAATGTTTTTGCACACTATTTGTGCAAATTAGTTTTAAATAACACATTTAGTGTTAAAATATAAATATGAGGTGAATCACATGTTTGGAGAAAAATTAAGAAAATTAAGAACCAGCAAACACATGACACAACAAGAGCTTGCAAAAATTTTAAGAATTTCTTCTAGCACTATCGGTATGTATGAACAAAATAGAAGGTCGCCAGACATAGAGACATTAAAGATAATAGCTGATTATTTTCAATGTTCTACTGATTATCTGCTTGATAAAGAAAAAGATTTAGAAGATATAAATTTTCCTAATCGATTAAAAGAGTTAAGACTAGAAAAGGGATTAACCCAAATTGAATTAAGTAAATATTTGAATATAGACAAAACAACTTATACCCATTATGAAAAGGGTACAATAGCCCCCGATATAAAAACGCTAAAATCATTAGCTAACTATTTCAATGTATCAGTTGATTATTTACTTAGAAATTCAAATGACAAAGTTGTCCCTAATTATAAAAATGACACACCATCTGAAAAAATATCAAAATTAATAAAAGAAAATAACATAAGAACATTAGCAGCACATTTTGATGGCAAAGATATAACAGATGATGATGTTGAAGATATAAAAAATTTTATAGAATTTGTTGTTGAGAAAAGAAAGAAAAGGGGGAAAAACGACTAATCTACTTTTAATATGGGGGGATTCTATGACATATGACGAACTTCTTAAAGAAGTACAATCGCAAGGTATAGATGTAATCGAAATGGATATAGGAAAACATAAAGGATTATATGCAGATAATATTATAGCATTATCTAAAAACATAGAAACGACAAAAGAGAAAGCATGTATTCTTGCTGAAGAACTAGGTCACTATCATAAAACTTATGGAGAAATAATAGATAAAAAAAACACAAGTAAAATGAAGCAAGAAAAGATAGCTAGAAATTGGGGATATGAAAAGCTTATAGGCATTATCCAATTAATAAATGCCTTTGAAAGAGGTATTAAAAGCAAACAAGAATTAGCCGAATATTTAGACGTTACAGAAAAATTTTTAGGACAAGCTATTCAACATTATAGAGAAAAATATGGTACACGTTATGAAATAGATAATTATATTATCTATTTTGAACCAACATTGTTTATTGTAAAAATATTTTAATAAATTTAGTTCATATTAACAAATGAAAAATATATTGTAAAATATATTATGTTTTACAATATTAATTCGATAAATTAATGAAATATTTTATAAAGGAGTGTACTAACTATGTCTAATACTATTAATTCTTTGCTTTCTTACTTGAATAATATAAATACAAGTAAGCAAGTTTCGCAAAATTCAATTTCAGATTCAAATAATTCTTCTGATAATTCAGATAGCTTAATTTCCAGCTTAGGTTCGGACTCAGTTAAACTTAGCCCTAAAGCACTAAGTGTTTTAAGCTCTTTACAAAATTCTAACACCAATACATTTAGTTCTGCATTAGATACCCTAGTATCAAACGGTACTATTACATCAGCACAGGAAAATTCTATTAAAAGTGCTTTTATATCCGCAAGAAATTCTTCTTTATCGTACTCGGGTACTTCAAAAAATAATTCTCTATTTCCTTTAGATGCTCTAGTATCAAAGGGCACTATCACTAAAGATCAAGAAAATTCCATAAAAGAAGCTTTCATATCCGCAAAAAAATCTTCTTATACTAAAAAGTTACAGAAACAAGCCCAATCAATATTACAAAATCCTATACTAACAAAAAATCCTGAATTACTTCTAAATTCAGATTTGTATAAGAAAAATAGTAATTTTAGCTATATTCCAGATACTTCATATTTAAATAAATTATAATATAGCAGTAAATAGAGCGGATGCGTACATCCGCTCTATTTTTTGTTGTTTTGCAATATAATATTACTTTCATCAATAAGTTTTAGCATATATTTTTTTACTATACTTGTAAAATCTAAAGAAAACTATAAACTTTATTGATAACCGTCATATAAAGTTTCTAATGTTGTAACTACATCTTGTTCCGTAATCGTTCCTCCAAATGACATACATAGTGGTTCTTTATAAATCATAGGTTTTGCAGCTAATATCTGTTCCTTTGTAAATCCCTGCTCTTTAAAAGAAGGAATTTGGATTTCTTTGCACAACTTTCTAACTGCATCACCTACTGCCTTTCCAATTGCTTCTGGTTCTTCTGACCAAAAAGTAACTTCCATAATTTCTCCAATTTTTTTCATTTTCTCAGGATATGTTTTAGCAGCAAATTCTATAATAGCTGGAGTTACTAACGCACAGCATATACCATGAGGAATATGGTATATATGCCCCAAGGCGTGTGCTGTTGAATGTCCCATATGCACTCCTGACTCATTAAATGCGATACCTGCAAAATTACTTGCTAAAGCTAAATTTTCTCTTGCTTCTGCATTGTTTATATCTTTTACTGCAATTGGCAGCCATTTTGTTATTAATTTAATAGCTTCGTAAGCTAGCAAATCAGAATGTGGTGTATTTTTTCCTTCCGTTAATGCTTCGTTGGCATGTGAAAATGCATCCATTCCTGTAAATGCTGTAATAAATGCCGGACATCCAACTGTAAGTTCTGGATCTACAATTGCATAATCAGGGGGACACGGAAGTCCAATTTTGCACTGCATTGTTTCCGAAGAAATAACTGATACAAAGGTACTCTCTGAACCTGTTCCTGAAGTTGTAGGAATTAATAGCATTGTAAGCGGCTTTATAGCATAATTCTTTTGACCGGTTAAATAAAGTACAATTTCCTGTAATACTTCATCACCATTTGGAATTACTGCTGCAATAGCTTTTGCACTGTCAAGCGTACTACCTCCGCCAACTCCTACAATGCCATCAACTGATTTTTCTCTACCTATAGCTGCTGCCGCTGCTACTGTATAATCCGGGCAATCTGTTTCTACGCCATCCCATATAACGACTTGCACATCCTCCTCTCTTATAATATTAGCTACTTTTTCCGCATAACCAATTTCTGAAATTTTCTTATCTGTTACTAATAATATTTTGTTCATACCCAATTCTTTTGCCTTTTTACCTACTTGCTGTAAAGTTCCATTTCCAAAAAGTACTGGTGATAGTTGTGTGTAAATTCCTGATTTTAACATTTATTATTTCCCCCTTTTTCAACTTATTATTTTATAATTCAAATGCTGCTTTATATCCACTGCCAACAGCTGCCTCAATACGCCCTGCCTTTGCCGCATCGCCAAGTAATACAACCTTGTCAAATACTTCCCTTATTTCTTCTACCAATTCTTTATTAGATGCTGTTCCCAAAGAAACTACTACTGCATCAAAATCAAAATTTTTGGTTTCCTTAGTATTTGTCGTTTCTACTGTCACAGTAGTTCCATCAATTTTTACCAACTTATGTTTTGGATATAGTTTAATTTCATGTTCTGCTATTCTTCCCATAACATCAATCAGGTTTTGAAAAAATATTCCAGGTCCTATTTCATCTGCCATTTCAAATACTGTTACCTTATTGCCTTGTGATCCCAATAATTCTGCAGTCTCAATTCCTGTCATGCCTGAACCAATAACACCAACCTTTTTACCTTTAAGTGTTACTTTTCCACTCAAAATATCCACTGGTGTATAAACCTTTTCTCCATCAAGTCCTGGAATAGATTTTGGCATTATAGGATTAGATCCTTGTGAAACAAATACTGCATAGGGATTTAATGCTTTTATTTCATCTATTGTTGGTGCATGATTTGTTTTTACCTCAACACCAAGTTCATCCAATTTCCCTTTTTGGTAATCAATTAACCATGCTGTTTTTTCCTTTTTAGGAGGCTTAGAAGCATATACAATTTGTCCACCAACCTTAGAATTCTTTTCAAAAACAATTGGCTTGAATTCACGTTTTGCTAATATGCGAGCTGCTTCCATTCCTGATGGTCCGGCACCAATAACTACAACTACACGTCCCTTACCATCTTTCTTTAATAAATGGTCTCCATATTGATTTTCTCTGCCTCCCTGATAATTAATTGCACATGCCATAGGTGCTTGTCCCATATCTGCAGACATTAACGTTTCCATGCAATACAAGCAAGAGATACATTTTCTAATACTTTTTTCTTTTCCCTCCTGTGCTTTATTTCCCCATTCTGGGTCAGCAAAGAACTGCCTAGCTGATCCTATAAAATCTACTTTTTCTTCTTGAAGAATCTTTTCTGCAAATTCTGGCTCACGAATTACAGATACACCAATTACCGGGATAGAAACTGACTCTTTAATCTTAGCTGGAATATTAATTTTCCATCCTTGATCAAAGCCAACTGGTTCCCAGGATGTATTCATTGTTTCATAAATACCACAGCTTACATCAAGTGCATCAACTCCTTGTGCCTCTAAATGCTTTGCAATCTTTACTCCTTCATCTAAATTTATTCCCAATTCCGGATATCCTGCATAACCCATACATTCATCTGCAGAATATCTTACAATAATAGGATAACTTGCTCCACATTCCTTACGAACTCCTGCAATAATTTCATCTAAAAATCTCATACGGTTTTCAAAACTTCCACCATATTCATCAGTTCTTTTATTCGTATACGGACTTAAAAATTGACCAATCATATAACCATGTGCTCCATGAAGTTCAACTGCGTCAATTCCAGCTTTCTGCAGCCTTTTAGCTCCTTGAATAAATCTATCGATTGTATCTTTAATTTCTTCTTTTGTCATCTCATGAGTTGGTTGATGAACCACCTGGCATTCTGTAGCACTAGGTGCTTGCATGCTTGTATTTCCATTGATTACTGCTATACCCTGGCGGCCTGGATGATAGAGTTGAACAGCTATAACTGAACCATATTTATGAATTTCATCTGCCATTCTTTTCAATCCCTCAATGTATTTATCATCATCTACTGCTATCTGCCTGCAATTTCCTTTTCCAATTTCTAAATTGATGCAAGCACACTCTGTAATTACAAGCCCTACTCCACCTTTTGCTCGTTCTCCATAAAATGCTATATCTGATTCTGAAACACTTCCATCTGGTTCTGCCAAATGGTTACCCATTGCAGTCATAACTATTCTATTTCGCACAGTCATTGAACCAATATTTTTTGACGAAAATAATTTTTGATACATATTTTTTCCCCCTCCAAGCTGTATATTTTTAAATTACTTGCCTATTTTTTTTAATACCCCAAGCCAACATCAGTATAGTCAATACAGCTGCCACAACTGCTCCTATGATGAAACACATAAAGTTTACACCGCGGCCACTGCTAATTGATGCGGAAATTGGATTAATAATATACGGGCAACAAAATTGGCCAAAATTTTGTGCACAGGTTACAACAGAAATTGCCATACCTGCTGAAAATCCATCTACAGACATACCTGTATTGATAAAAATACCAGGCAAAGCAGCAGAAACGGCCATACCAACAAGTATGCTGCCAATATGACACATAACCATACTGTTAGCAAATGCTATGACTACATAAGCTACCACCAGCATCAAACATCCAACTGCAATTGCACAGTTTTTAGTTATCTTTGCCAGACTGCCATATAACAATCCCATAATAATACCGCCAATTGCAAAGAATGCTAACCCTAACCCTGAATCTGCAGCAGTTCCAAGATTTTTTTCTGTTACAAGAAACGACAATGAAATAGAATATACTTGTACACTTATAAATAATATAAACATGAATATAGCCCATCCCCATGTAGCACTTGTAAGTTTTGTTTTTTGCACATCACCTGTTGTTGTCATTTTTTCTGGTTTTGTATTTGGCACCATAACTGCTACTAAAATTAGTGATATGATTGCAAGTAGATGTATATAAAATACATAATTCCATTTCACTTCTGTTAGCCACCCACCTGCAAATACCATAACAGCCGCTCCTGCCATTTGACTTGCTTGTAACGTACCCTGTACTTTTTGTTGTTCAACTCCGCTAAAATTATCAGCAACAATGGCAGTGCTAACAACTTGACATATGCCTATACCAACACCAAGTATCCCTCTCATAATCAAAATAGTTGTAAAAGATGTCATAAATGCAGGTGCTGCTCCACCTATAAGGAAAATTATAATGCCTGCCAATGCAATATTCTTTTTGGAAATCGTTTGCATAAGCTTGCCGACTACAATAGTTGTAGGTATAATTACAATACATGGTATTGAAATTAGATTCTGAATCATCGTTTGTGACGCTTCAGGAAATTTAGCTCCTATTGTCGATAAAGAACTAGAAATACCGATAACACCCATCATTAATAATCCAATGCCGTAGATTCCTAACTTGATTTTACTTTTTGCATTTTCCATAAACATTTCTCTCCTTTCATATATAGGGTTATTTCTTAAACTAATTTTATCACGTACCTGCCTTTCAATGCATCGTCTAAAAGTGAAATTGTTAAATTATTATCATTAAATATATTGCATTTTATTTTTATAATTTATTGATAATTTATTAACTCTAGTTTGCAATAAATTGCAATATACTTCATAATGTCGCATGTTTAGACACCTATCATCTTGCTTGTTTACACTACTTACTATATAATTTAATAAAGACTATATTATGGAGGAATTATTATGGCAGTAAAAATTAACAGCTTATTAGAATTTCTTTCAGAATTTAAACCAACTTCTACATGTAAATGTTATCATGAGGTGCGTACTTTTCGTTTGTTAAATAACAATTTAAGTAACCTACATTCAGACTGTATCTACATAGGTAAAACTTCTCAACTAGCATCTATTCAACCAACTGTACCAACAACATTTTTGCTGATAAAGGATAGTGACACTTTTGCGTATGATTCTTTAGTCCCTAAATGTGACTATATCTACGTTAAACCTAGTACAGATCTAAATATGCTATTTAACTCAGTACAGGATTATTTTGATAATGCTATGTATGTATCTGAATGTGCCCTCAAAATTATGCAATTAAATAAGAATACTTCTACTTTGCAGGAAGTACTTGATTTAGGCCTGGAGCTATTAGGAAATCCTCTCTTGCTAGTAGATGTTTCACTTTGTTTTATCGCTCATGCTGGTGGTAATACCGTTATTAATGAACCTCTATGGGAATGGACATTATCTAAAGGATATGTAACTGAAGAATATGTTAACTCTGTAATAATGGATGGATTAGCTGATGAAAGAACTTATCCTCAAAAACCTCTTTTAATATGGGAAAAAGGCATTTTAAATCATGACCAATTAGTTTTTCGTATTTTATACAATAATACTCCTGTAGGATATCTTAAAACATTAGCATATAATAAGCCAATATCTGAAACTGATCAACAAATTATTACACTCATAGGAAATTGTCTTTGCCAGTTTTTAACTAATAATCATGCAGAACAGGCTTCTTGTTCTCCCCTAATAGAATCATTTTTAATATCTCTATTAAATGAAAAATTATATGATCATAATGCAATTAATGAGCGCATACACCAATTTAATCTAAAATTATATGATAATTTGATATTGATAGTTATTCAACTAAAAAATGACCTTTTGCAAGACAAAGATAAAGCCTTTCTATTTAAACGAAAGCTTCAAAACTTCTTGGGGCGGGATAACATTGTATATTACGATAATCACCTTGTAGCTCTTTATGATTATAAATCAAAAGAACCATTCACAGAATTTGAATGGACTAATTTTGAAAACTTATTAAATTCTTTTAATTGTCGTGCTGGTATTAGCTTACTATTTAACAATCTTTATTCATTGCCTGAATGTTACCGTTCTGCTTGTGAAGCTCTGCATACCGGTTGGAAATTACATTTTTCCAAACCCATTATTAAATATTCAGATATTATTCTTCAGCATGTTTTCTTAACTTACGCCAATCAGAAGGATTTGTCACCTTTGATCCATCCAGCTATAAAGACTTTGCAAGAACTAGAATCAGATAAATACCACATGTTACTAGAAACCATAAAAGCATATATTACCAATAGATTAGAAATTGTACCAACCGCTAAATCATTATTTACTCACTATAATACAATAAAATATAGACTTAATCGAATTGTGGAACTAACAGGACTAGACTTTACAGACTATCAGACTATATTTCAATTACAATTATCATTTCTTATTATGGACATGCTTGAACAGCTAAAAAAAACTTATGAATAAATTTAGAATCTTCTAATACAAAATAAGCACCCGTTTTAACCAGTGCTTATTTTGCATACTTGAATTGCATTACTAATCAAAATTAATAACTTTTCTTATATTCCTTATTTAGACTCCTAAAGACTCCAATAATTTCCCCATACTATTAGCTTTAAGGATTGTATCTTCCTGCTCTTCAAAACTAGGTGGAAGATGTTTCTTTTCAATTTTATCCAAAGGACCATATTTCTTAACCACATTCCCTGCATTACATTTGTGACCAAATCCACATGTGTAACATTGGGAATATCCATGAGCGGATACAGCACCAACTACTGACATCTTATTAACCATCATAGATTTTTTTATAATCATATTGACTAAACTTGCCCCTTGCTCACTATAACTAGCACTAACTGCTATACCAATCTTACCAGATAAACTAAAAGCTTCTCTGTGTCGAAAGCAAAAAGTTCTTTCCAAGCATGCATGGCCAAGAGCATTTATAGTCCCTCCATAATTAGGTGCTCCAAAAACAATTGCATCTGCTATTAACATTTTTTCTGCTATTTCATTCCAATCATCTTTAACTTTGCACTGATTATCAGCGGCACAGAGTGTGCATCCAATACAACCATTAATTTTCTTACCTGACAATGAAATGTATTCATACTCTGAATTACTTGCTTCCAATATAGCTTTCACTGTCTTGCTGGTAATTCCATCTTTTCTGCCGCTTGCACTAATTCCTAAAATCATATTATTCATCCCCTTAATATATTTAATGTATATTACTATACTAAGTATTACCCTTATGTTACTGTCACTTATCTGTTATTTGTATTAAGTAGTATTCTATATTGAATTAAAAATTCCTTTTCTAAAATCTATCTCTTGCAAAGAAATCATTACAGTTAATATAAAAAATAAAACCTAAAATAGCTTTTACACTACTCTAGATTTTATTTCTTATTGAACCCTGGTTACGATACGTTACCTTCAGCTGCTGTATCATCCTTTTGTACAGGAGTTACAGTATTCTGCATATTAACTAGTTTTTGCTTTAACTTTTCATTTTCTTTCTGTACTTCAGCTAAATCTTGCTGAACCTTTTGAATTTGTGCATTTTTTTCAGCTTCTGTAGGAATAGCATGTCCTATGTCATTTACTGCCTCTTGGATAAAATCACTAATAAGCTTTTTTTGATTCATTGTAGGTTCCACATTAATTTCCTTAAGTGCAGCATATACCGTGTTCTGAGCTGCCTTAAATCTGTCTTCATCAGTTTTTAATATTCCTGAATGATATAGTTGTTCAGCTGCTTTTACACCTGCTTTTGCTTTTTGTTCCATCCAATCTATTAAACTTCCAGCAGGTTTTAAAGCAGGGAATGTCTCTGAAATTTTTATAAGTGGTTCTGTTGCAGTTAAAACTTGTTCTGTTGTGTTTAATACCTTGTCTACATTAATGTTCCTTTTGTTCAAATAAGGTGCTAACCCAAATATACCTCCAATTACACCAACTAATACTCCACCTATGGCTACAATATCATTTACGCTAATCATATCATTTTCCTCCACTTTAAATTTATCCGATGACTACTTGCTCTAAATATCCGACTTTTAGTATACCAATGCCTCAATTTAGAGTATTCACCAAACATCTAATTTGTTCATGTAGTTTTTCTATTTTTAGTACAAAAATATCTATAAAACACTCAATATAGATTAGCGCGAATTCGGTCAAAAATTTTAATATAAACTTTCTATTACTTTTTTCGCATTTTCCATTTTTTCATATGTATTTTCTAATATATGTTTTTCTAGCATTTCATAAAACAACATACCCATCCCATTATTTCTTTTATGTCTATTTTCATATTCATTATTTAAATTTCTACAAAATTCATCATTAGATTTAATAATTGGATACACTCTCATTTTATCACCCCTAATTATATATTCGAAACATATATTATATGTTCCAGTTTTATTTTTTCTAAGATTATTTCTTACGTATTTTCATATATATACGAAACACGCGCATCACTTTTTAGGATATCATTTAAAAAATCTTTTCTATTACGCAAAATATGCATCCTAGATGACGGATGCATATTCTACAATAATAATTGGGGATCTAATTTTATCTGATGGCTACTACTGTAACACTCCCACTAAATAAGATTCATTGATATACTTTCTTGTGGCAGTTGCACTTAAGTTTAACGTGCCCTGCAACTACAGACACAAGGATGATAATTACCTTTACTTTTCTTTCATAATATGTAAATACATTATTTTCATTTTCGCTAAGGCTATTTCCTTAGGACACTTATAAGTATATACGGTATTTGTTACGATTTAATGTCATACAAGTAAATTATTTATTTATTTTTTGAATATACTGTAAATAATATAAGAATAAGCACCAGCTTTAACCAGTGCTTATTTTGCGTTATATAAGATATAATCATACTTTGTATTTCCCTGCTGCCTTAAGTTTCTTTCTAAATTAAAACTATTGTTTGACAAATCACTTACTTTTTCCACGGAAAATTCCACCTTCCATAAAATACTGATTTACAAACGTAAAAACCTCTTATAGTATTACAGAGTATTTTAATTATAAGTGCAATAGATACTACTATAATTCCTATAAGAACCATATTAAATAGTAGCCAGCTTACATCTAATAAACTAAAACTAAAAAGTAATACAATATGGTTTACTACGCTTATCAAAAGCATTTTAACATTTAATCTTGTCTCCTTTATAAGAAGGTTTATACACAAAATTGATAAAACAATTACAATTGTTTTTAGTTGAAATGTCAATATAAATATTCCCATACCGTTTTCGGGGTCATACCAAGGTGACCATTTAAAGTTAGTGGTTGTTATTAATATTTGAGCAGCAATTAAAAGCACATCTAGCACACCAGCTAACGAAATTAACATAAGTTTTGCTATTTTCATTTTCCACCCCCATAAAATCTTCCATATACCAATTCCATAAGTTAATATTATCATATTTTTGAAATATTTCGTACTAAAAAGCCTTCGATATATCCCAAATTCTTAACGTCTTAGTACGCAAAAATATTCATTGATACATAAAATGTAATTATGAATATTTTTATGGAGATTAATATGAAGTCATTTAGACAAAACCAATATTCCAGGGCTAATGCTGTAAAATACGCCATTATATATGCGCTTAAACCTAACCCTACTTATAGATATTTTCCTCTAACAAATAATAACACTAGTGGTGACTGTGCTAACTTTGTTTCTCAATGTTTACACGCCGGTGGTGCACCTATGAATTATAGCACTAGAAACCCATGGTGGTATAAACATAGTAGCATAAATATAAATAGAGATACTTGGTCTATATCTTGGACAGTAGCAAATTCTCTTTACTGGTACTTGAAAATAAATCAGGCGTCACATTTGCCCGGTGCCAAAGGTTTAGAAGTTCAAAATGTTTCTTTACTTAAGCCAGGCGATCTTATATTTTTTGAAGATAACAAAGGCTTTATTTTCCATTCTACAATAGTTACATCACTCTTACACAATAAACCACTAATATCTCACCATTCTTTTGAGGCTTTGAACATACCATACCAAAGTTCATGGCCAGCATATAAAATGCATTTTTTGAAAATAAGCATTTAAAGTATAGCTGCGAAAAAGGGAGGCTCAGCTTCCCTTGAATTATTATCTCATTTTTATTACACAAATTTATTATGCAAAATAGGCACCCTATTTTTTTATACAAGATAGTAACATTAAAATTTATAAAGAATTTTAGCCAAACCAAATTCATTAAATATAAAGAAACGTCCTAAAAACATAGCACAAATAAATATAAAAGGTTCTATCTCCAAATAACTTGTCTGTATATCTTTCTTTTTCACTCTATTAATCATCTTATACAAACAATAACCTACTATTGCTCCCAAAGTATTCAGTATGAAATCATCAATATCTGTACGTCGAGTATTGAAAAGTTGACTTAATTCTATTAGTATAGAAAAAGAACTTCCAATAATTACTGACTTCCATTTGTTCCAACTTGTCCAAATTAGTGGAATTAAAAATCCAAGAGGAATAAACAATATAATATTTAAAACATATTCTACTACATCTGTATTTCCAGAAAAAGGTATTAGGTTAACTTCATTTGGGTTTATTTTCAATCCATACATTTTAATATTATATAATGTTCCAGCACCCGTAAAATGTAGAACTCCAAAAATATAAACTGCAAAAATAAAATTCCAAATTAAATTTCTTTTTTTATTTCTCATTTCATCTTTTCTAAATACTGACTGTAGAATCACATATGTGATAAAAAACGGAATTAAAACAGAAAGCATTTCATATCCAATCAAAATCCAATTACATATATCACTCATTATAACTCTCCTTTCCTCATACACATCAAACATATTATTTATAATTATCTACTTGCAATTTGTATAACTTTTCATCTTCCTTATCATTCTCCAATTTCATCAATTAACCATGGTGAATTCTTATCTTTCCTAATAAGTGTACACCATTTTTGCTGAGTTCCACTTTCTTCAGCTGCAACTGCTCCTTTTTTATATTTCACATTATATTCGATTTTATATACTTTTACATTTTCTTTCTTGACACCATTAATACTTCCTCTACCATTAGATATATAACCATCTTTAAAGGCAGGATTCGTTTCTTCTTTAACAGAAATAAGCTTAATATATTCGCGAACATCAAATCCCCATTCCACATTTGGCGCCTTCTGCCATTCAGTTATTGTTGTAAACAAAGCCTTTTTATTCTTCTCATTAAGATACTTAAAATAATTTTCCACTACTTGCTTAGGTTGCAATAACCTCTGTGAATCTGACGCTTGTTTTTGCGAACTAGTCTGTTGTGTTTTTGTTGTAGAGCAGCCAGTAAGTATAATAAACAAAGATAAGATTACCAATACTATCTTTTTCATTCTACACCCCCATAAAATCTTTCATATACCAATCCTATGAGTTAATATTATCATATTTTCTAAATATTTCATACTAAAAAGGTTATAAGCTTTTTAAATGTCATCTATATGTATTACAGCACTATGCGTAACAGCTATGGTGATTATAGGAACATATTTAAAAGATAAATTAGTACTTCTTTTAAATGTAGAACTCTGGATTCGAATTTTTCCAAAGATAAGTTTAGATATCTATCCATATCTGTTAATAACACTCAATTTAACACATTTTCTCCACTATAAAATATAATAGCCGCTGACATATATAACTTATGTGTTAATCCTTCTTATTTTTCAATAAACTTATATGAAAGTCTAAAGGCAATTTTAATTTTTTATAATATGTTACTCTTATCATACTAAAAGAAACTTTATAGACACTGAATCTCCTCAAAGCAAAATAGGTATCCTAAATGACGGATACCTATTTCACACTATAATAAAGGGGATCTAATCTATATGCTTTTTGTGGTGGTTGCATTTAAATTTAATGTGCCTTGCAACCACAGACACAGATAGCTTTTTACTTTTTTATGATATTATAATTATACAAAATATTTGTTACAATTTAATGTACTATAAATAAACTAATTGTCTATTTTTTTAATATTTTGTAAATAATATTAAGATAAGCACCAGCTTTAGCCAGTGCTTATTTTCGTTTATTCAAGCAGTTATCATATAATCCCTACTGCTCACTAATGCTATTATATAGCACTTTATAAAAATTATAACAAGTATATCACAAGCTAAGCTTGTTACATTTTGTGTAATCATTTTATATTTTTACTATTATTTATTATAGTTTACTTGACGTTCGCATAGTAGTTCTCTATAATATAATTGCAGGGAGGTGATAAGGATGAGTAAAAAGAAGAAGTCAGAATGGTCGGATAAAAAAGAAATAATCCAGTTGATCACAGCAATAACAAACTTGATTATAATCTTAATAAATCTTTTAATCATCCTGTGGAAGACATAAGTCTTCCACTCCCTTTAAAACTTCTTCTAAGTTAATAATATCATATAAAAAATTTAAACAAAAGGAGGTTTATTTATCATGAAAAACATTAATAAGTTAACTCTAGTAATAAGTATCATAAGTTTAATTATCAGTTGTATAACTCTAATAATATTGTTAAGTAGGTGATTTAATGTATCAATTTAATTCTAAAAATGAACTATTTAAATTTCTCTCTGGTAACATAATAAATACCAACGAAGCAAAGCAGATTTTAGGTTGCACAAGACAAAATATTGATGATCTAGTAAAACGTGGTAAGTTAGTTCCTATTAAAGTTTTTCCACGTGATAGATTATTCCTTAAAGAAGATGTATTAAACAGGGTGGATAAATAAATCCACCCTTAACTTTTATATAAATAAGTTCTACAAATGCCACCATGGATGCAATTTATTTGTATTGTGAACTAAAAACACCATAACATTCATTGTTGAATATTATGGCATTTATATCTATTATTCGTTTTTTATTGTTGATTCATTAAAATAAGAATAATTAGCCACAATTAAAGTAATTTATCAATATTTCCTGATTGAATGTGTTTAATATTTGCTTGGATTTTTTCATATGACCAATCCCACCATTTAATTTTCAATAATTTAAAAATTATATCATCACTAAACCTTTTCTTTATAAATTTTGCAGGTATGCCTCCAACAATAGTATAAGGTGGAACATCATTAGTAACTATTGCTCTGGTTCCAATAATTGCACCATCACCAATTTTTACACCTGACATAATTATAGCGTCATAGCCTATCCATACATCATTTCCAATTACAATATCTCCCTTATTATCCCAAGCATCTGTTATATGTCTGACGTCTAAATCCCATTCCTCATAAAATATTGGAAATGTATAAGTAGATAGTGATTTCATTGTGTGATTTCCACTTGTCATGAGAAACTTTGTTTTACATGCAATTGAACAAAACTTCCCTATTATTAATTTATCATTGTTTACAGGATACTGATATAATACATTATTTTTTTCAAAATTCCTTGGATCATTATAATAATCATTATATATTGTATAATCTCCAACTTTTATATTATCTCTTGTAATTACATTTTTAAGATATATTGTTTGGTAATCGTTACTTCTTGGATATACTTTATCTGTATTTGGAATAGTCATGTTTAACTCTCTCCTTTGTATTATGCTAATTTTCTGACTATCCCATTATTACAATACATTTCTTCATAGAATCACTCCTCGTATAATTATAGCATTTCTTCATATTGGGAACATAGTACTTTTGTAAAATGTGATTATTATTTTTATATTTTATCACCACAGTATTCAATTTTCAAAAAACATCAGTATATTCAAATTTGTAAATTAATTCACCTAAAAAGAAGATTGTATCCTAAACTAAAACTCTTTATATAAGTATTTTATATCTGGAATAACAGTCCACCCAATAGAATTCCAAAATTCTTCTGAACCAGGATTATTAATGTTAATAAATAGAAATCCTGTAGTAATGCCAACTTTTTTTAGTTCTGCTAAGGAACGTTGTTCCATCCTTCTTCCAATACCTTTATTTCTATATTCATTATAAACTGCTGTATGATAAATGGATCCTCTTCTACCATCATGTCCACATATTAAAGCACCAACTATTTTCTCATCTTTCGTACATGCTACAGAACTTAATTTAGGATTTCTATTTAAGTATTTTATTAGAATTTCTTTAGTATCAAAGTTTGTTGAAAACCCTGCATTAAAAGATATTCTCCATAATTTAAGTGCTTCTTCTAAATCACACTTTTTCATTTCACGAATTACTATTTCATCATTTATCTTAATCACCCCCATTTTCTTTTAGATTCTTACAGTTGTTTATGACATCTTTATTTACTATTCTGTATTAATTATCTTACCACTAATATTGAGTTTATTATATATGAGGACGAAAGTTTTAGTGGTGGAAATATAGACAGGCCTAAATTTCAACAAATGGCAAAAGACGCAAAGAAGGAGGTATTTAAATGGCAACAAAAGCAAATTGCATTAAAATGTTTAATTTTAACGGCACTAACTACAGGTTAAGGCAAAGAGAGTAAAAGTAATAGAATCTGATATCATAAGACAAACTAAAACTTTAATACAAATCCCTAAGACAAAATCCAATAATAGAATTGTACCTATTCCATCTAAACTAATACCGGTTTTAATAGAAACAACAGCTGATATTTATACTCATGTAATGCCAAAGCAAAAAATCAGTGCTGCAGAAAAGTTAAATGACATTATATAAATAAATTGAAATATTACTAATTCTATAAAAATAATCATTCAAAAAATTAAAAATGCACCCATTCGACTAAGTGCATTTTTAGTTTAAACTAACAACATCCTCTATATCAGCAATATCCTTAATTATAATTATATCAAAAACAGGAGCCAATATAGTAGCTCTCTTAACCTCCGAATTTATATTTCCACAAATAGTCTCCCTAAAATGCTCCAACTCTTCCTGAGACACTCCTTGTACTATATATTTTAATTTTTTCCATTGAATTATTAAATTGGTATAAATTAATTATATCCTCATACGATATATTAAATAAGCAATAATCAACCCATCTAATATTTCAAAATTACTAAAATAATTAGGAGATGTCCACTTGATAAATTTAAATAATATCAGTATAAATAAATATAATTTTAATGATAAAATTAGTAAGAAAAACAACTCTAACTCACAAGACTCAGAAGTTTATGATTTTAAACCTACATCTACTGGTGATAAACATATACTTGACCAAATAAACAGTGAGACAGACCCCATAGAAAAGCAAGAAGATTTAGTTTTGTACGCACACTTAAAAAAAGCTGGCGTAAATTTTAAAAGTTCTTCTTCATGGAAACAAGAAAAAAGTTATATAGGAAGCTTCCCTCCAACATCAGCTCCTGGATGTGTAAGACAAGCATTTAGAAAAGCTCTTTTAGATGTACCGGAAAATGAAAGAGCCCATATTGCTTTAAGTTTATCATGTGAGTATGATATGTATAGCTCACAAAATAAAACAGGAAATTCTAATAGCGTTTCTTTTTATAATGACTTTATTAAATATATGTCACAATGCAATAATTCTAATAGAGGTTTATTAGGAGAAGATGTATACAAATATACAAAAAAATCACTAAATGATTTTTCACTAAACTTACAAAAATCAACTACAAGTAGATAGTAAAAGTAAGAAATGAGTCTAATCAAAACTAGGCTCATTTTCCTTTTAATTAACATAATTAAATATTACTTTAAAATATTCATAATTTATTTCATGATTTTATTATGATAATATATATCTATTTCACTAAAATGCTATCATAAAAATAGTAAAAGTATAGCATAAATTTAAATTATATAGTGTATTTTTTGTCCAGTTTATAATATAATAATAAATATGTAAGGTTGAGTGGATTACAGGAAGCTGTATACATTCACAAAACTATGTCATGCATGAAAAAACTTATATGAGCAAGTAGCTTTTAGCCGAAGTTACTTGCTATTTTCTTTTTTAGGTTTATCTACATCGACCCTAACATCATTTAAAACTTTATCTTTTGAAACACTTGTCTTGCTTTCAAAAAACATTTTAATTTTATCTTGCTTATAACAAAATACTGATAAAATGCATAGACTTGATACTTCAGTTATGGAAAGCACTATAATGCACAAAAAGAAAAAGCTCATTCATATTACCTCCTCCCATTGTGTCAACCCATTATACCTGCAATCCACTCATATAGCATTTCCGGGAGAAGGTAAGTTACATAACATGATTTGCTGCTATTAAATACATTATATCACAGCACACCATAATTATGGGAAAATTAAAAAATAATAATTTGTAAATTTGATGAATTTTTAAAAATAATTAAATTATATCGAAAAAGATATGCTTAACTGAGGATTGATCTAAGTTCTATATATAATTATATGATATTACCTATTGAATAAATTCCTATTTAATGCTATCATTTTATTTATAAATCCATATCTTGACAAATAATAATAAAACCTGTGCCCTAATTTAGAGTACAGGTTTTACTATATATTTACTTTATATTTATTTTAAATTTTGCTCATATGCTTGAATCATTTTCTTAACCATGTTTCCACCTATAGATCCAGCTTCTCTAGAAGTTAGATCTCCATTATATCCATTTTTTAAGTTTACTCCAACTTCTTTAGCTGATTCCATTTTAAATTGATTTAATGCTGCTTTAGATTGTGGAACTACTGGTTTGTTACTATATGACATAGTACTCACTCCTTTTTTATAGTAAACTTTACTGGTTATATTTAAAGTTTATGCATTACTATAAAAATTACTCTAGGTAATTTGATAAACATTTAGTAATATTTATACATATATCTTACAAATTTATAATTTTTACGGATTTTGAAATTTTAGCATATATGTGTTATTATTTAACAATAAATAAATTTGAATTTCGTTGTGATTTATTTACAGATTCAATAAAATGGAAAGGACAAGTTAAATGGACAATTGGTTTACAATAGATCATATTGATAAGGATACACATATCATCAGCGAATACCGACATTGGGAGGAAACGCATGCCTATCTTTTAAATGGTACTGAAAGGAGCCTATTGATTGATACTGGCCTTGGCATTTGCAATATTTATGATGAAGTTATAAAGCTGACTGACAAGCCAGTAACTGCTGTGGCAACTCATATTCATTGGGATCATGTTGGCGGGCATAAGTTTTTTCCTGACTTTTATGCCCATAAGGATGAATTAAACTGGCTGAATGGAGAATTTCCTCTGACTTTAGAGCAAATAAAGGACATGGTAGTAGATCGTTGCGATTTGCCAGAAGGTTATAATGTGGACAATTACAAATTCTTTCAGGGTACGCCTACAATGGTTCTAAAAGATAATGATATCATTGATATAGGAGGACGTTCTATTCAAGTGTTGCATACGCCTGGCCATTCACCGGGACACATGTGTTTTTTTGAAAAGGAACGTGGTTATCTTTTCACAGGTGATTTAGTTTATAAAGATACTTTATTTGCTTATTATCCTTCTACTGACCCAAAAGCCTATTTGAAATCAATTGAGAGGGTTGCAACACTTCCAGTAAAAAAGGTTTTTCCAGCGCATCATAGTTTGGATATACATCCAGAAATACTCATTAGAATGCGTGATGCTTTTAGACAGCTGGAATCGGAAGGTAAATTGCATCATGGCAGTGGTACTTTTAAATACAAAGATTTTGCTATCTGGATATAATTACAAATTTTAATCTATAGTTTAATAATACAAGCTTATTAAAAAATGAATAACATTTTTTAATATCACATTATTTTCATTTTATTTCAGAGGAAGTTTAAAAACGAATAGTAGGGAAGTATTTTGAGCAAAGCAAATAAACTATTAAAATAATTAATAGTTAAAATTTTACATAAGCTTATCAGTCTAGTTATAATATTATTTAGTTAATAGGGGTATAATCCTTGTTATCTCTCATAACAGCAAAAACAATACGTGTCAATTTATTGGCTGTAGCTCCTATAGCAACTAAGTGATGTTTACCCTCACTTCACTTTTTATTATAATATTCATTAAGAGGACTATCGTGTAAGACACACGTTGAAGCAGATAAAAATAAGGCACGTCTAAGATACGGTGATCCTCTTTTGGATATTTTATTTTTATTAGATAGAAATTGTCCTGATTGCTTAACGGTTGGATCAATTCCAGGAATAGTTGTTAGATGGCAGTCAAATTGACTATAATAAAACTCAATTTCTGAATCTAGAAATTTCATTTGTTTTTCAAGGAATAGTACTTGACTAATAAGTTGTTTTATTTGAAACTTAAAAGCTTTTTTAGCTATCTTAATGCCAAAAGTATTTTTAGCTGCATTTTGAATCTCCTCAGCCTTATTAAAACCAAGTTTTCCCTTACTTTTTGTTTTCAATAGTTCAGTTAAATCATTTATATCCAATTCTAATATTCCTTCTGGAGTTTGGCATTTTTCGAGAACAGCTTTAGAACTTGCACCCCAAATATCAGAAAATAATTTATCATATTCAGGAAAAATTTGGTCAAGTACTGTAATTATTCTGCATTTAAGTTCAGAAATTTCAGTAGTTAAAGAAAGTTTATATCTGCAAAGTTGTCTTAGAGCAAGAAGTTTATCATCACAAAGTTTTGTATTAGTAAATTTACCAAATCTAATAACTTCGGCAATTATAAAAGAATCTTTGGTATCGTTTTTAGTTTTACGAATATACAAATTTCTAAAACTATCAGATTGAATATAATTAATAACGTTTATCTCATATCCCTTTGTTAGCAAAAATAAATATAATGAGAGCCAATAATGCCCCGTAGCTTCATGATTATTTTTACCAATATCAACACCAACAATATACATAAAAAGTCACCTTCATTTAAAAGATTATTTAGATAGAATCCTCTCATCTATGCAAGTTACAGCCTAATTCGATATACGAAAAATTGTAAAAATACAATTGACATCTAGCTCATACGCAACATCTCGCAAAGAAGAGGCAGCAGTCTCTGCTCCGAGGTCAAAAATCCTCATGGGGGTGGGCGTAAACCTATATCTATACGAGAATATTGTCTTAAAAGATGAGTTATTAAACAATAGTTATATAAATGAGCTTTAGAACTATAAAGATGTTATATAGATTAAAGTTTTAGGCAGGAAAACTATTATTTAATGTTTACATGTTTATCATACTAGGGGGTGACGAAATGAATGCCTATGTTATTATTGTTTCCATGGTATTGCATAACAACAACAGGTATAGTACTAGGAACAACAGTAATTTTTGCTATACTTGCATACTTAAAAGAGAAAGCTATACTTAAACACAAGAATAACTTTAAAGATAATAATAATGAATTTTCTATTACTATTGATGATGATAGAAATAATCATTCAAAAAATTAAAATGCACCCATCCCATTGAGTGCACTTTGATTAACTAAAAACAATCTGATTTAAAAAACCGTAATCTGTTTATCCCATTTATCTTCTATCTCTATATCTAAATATCTAAAAACAGAACTATGTCACTTTCTAAACCTTTTATAGCATTTAGAAAGTGTTGAAGTGCCATCTTCTAATTTTCCAATTTGTTTTTTATATGATGTTATAGATTTTCCAATACCATCAACTGAATTGCTATACATATGAGTTATTTGTAGGTTCCCACCATCTTTCAAATTGAATTTATCACCTATTTTATATTTTGGTGATAGATTAACAGTATTGATATTCGTATTTTTATTTAATATACTATTATTAGTGGGAGGAATCAGCCTGTATCCGTTTCGAGCGTTTATTGTCGGGGGAGTACTTTTAGTACTAACATTGGCAGTTACAGAAGGTTTCTTCTACATTGTTTTACTAGACACTGTATATCTAAATTTATTGATTAATTCACATTAAAAGAAATTTACGAATTATAGAATTATTCTATTATACTAAAAGTATTATAATTGAACGCTAAACTAATGGGAAAGAACCTAAAATTTTAACTATATTATTCTTACTAATTACTTCAATTGCCTCACTTATGTTTTTGTCTATAGCATAATGACCTTCTAAATCAATAAAAAAGTAGTACTTACCAAGTGCTTTTTTAGTTGGGCGTGATATTATTGAAGTTAAATTAATATTCCTTGAAGAAAACTCATTTAAAATTTTTGATAGCACTCCCGGTTTATTATTTATAGCATCCATAATAACTATTGAAGTTTTATACTGTTTATTTACATCATAGCTTTCAGGATTTTTTGAAAGTATAATAAATCTTGTTTCATTATCCTGCGAATCAGTTATATTTTCTATAATAAAAGAAAATTTATTTTCGTTATTCAATATGTATTGAGGAATTATTGCTGATTCTCCAGTAATACCCTCTTTCAATTTTTCAAACGATTCCCCATTACTTTCAGTAGTTATAACTTTAATACTGTTAAATTGTTCTAAAAAATTATAACATTGACCCTGAGTTTTAAATTGGGCATATACCTTTTCAATATCTGAAATCTTTAAAGCATTTGCTGCAAATGAAAACTGAATCGGGATAACAAGTTCGTGTATTATCTGTAAATCTGTTTGTGCAAGTAAATCAAGTACAAGTTGTACATATCCATCAAGAGTATTTTCGATGGGTATAATTCCTAATTTGCATTCTTCACCAATTGTATTGAAAACTTTTGTTATAGTTGGATAGAATGTTATTTCTAAATTTTTATTAGTTTTTTGAATATATTTCTTTGTTGCAAGTTCACTAAAAGTACCTACTGGACCAAGTGTGGCTATCTTATTCATTTATTTCCCTCCACAAAAGCATTAGTTATAAAAATAAATTTATATTAATACGCATTTTTTTACTATTACGTTTTATAAGAAAGTTATGTATTACTTAGATTGTATTCTTATGAAATGCTTCAATAAAAACTCTATATGCGAAAATTTTTAGTTTTTTTTGCCTTTCCTTTCTTGAAGGTTGAGTTGTTCTTCTATATAACCATTCCAAATTTAACTTTTTTAAAATTTCTGGTGTACGCTTCACTTTTCCAGTGATTACATCAAGACTTCCTCCTACACCAAAAACAACTTTAGTATTAATATGATTTTTATGTCTATAAATCCATTTATCAGCAAGTGGTGACCCTAATGCAACTATAAGAATATCGGGGTTTGAAATCCTGATATTTTTTTAATTCTGGGTCTTCTTGAATCTGCACTGCAATTTCTGGATTTACAGTAATTGGGTGAAATGTCTCATTGCTACCTTCTGATATTTTAGTATCAATTAATTCAACTGTTTCATTTAGATTTAGTTTTGAAAAATCTATCCCTAAAATATTTACATAATTTCCCATGTCATGTCTTCTTTCATTAAAATTAAATTCAGCATAATTGCAATTAATATTGAATGCAATAAAATCTTACGTCATAAAGTACAACTGTGAATTTCTTTTTAATCCATTGTCTTTATATACATAACATCATGAAATACAAATTTATACCTAAAATATATTATATCATAGGGATTGGACACGCAGTATATGCATATAGAATGAAATTACGGCAGATAAGCTATATAATGGCCAGAGATCATAAATGGATCTATATTTAATCATAGCCCCATTTATGATCTATATTTATTTTGTATAATAAGAATTATTTGTATAAAAAAATACATAAAATAATTTACATACTTAACGTCTATACCTTTTGTTATTTTTCATTTCTATTTTAATAAATCATTAATATTCTTCATATTCATGCATTATTGGTATTCTTATATATTTATATTGTAGACATATGGCAATAAGTTGAAATTACTAATTGTATCTCATAATATGGTTTTTTATTCAATATGTCCTATAAATTCACCTAATTTACATACGATATATAAATTGTAAAATAAAATTAAAACTTGGGGAGGTTTTATAATGAAAAATTTATTAAAAACTTAGCATTTGTACTTTCTATTACAAGTATTCTAGTTACAGGCTTTGCTTTTGGAAATAAAGTACAAGCTTCCCCTGGAAAAGCTGTATCATCATTCTATATAACTGCTTATTCTGATGCTAATGCTAAACCTGTATTCTACGTCGATGAGAAAGATGCTGACAAAGTTAATTATTCTGATGGAAGTACTGTATCTTGGAAAACCTATATAGCTGTTTCAACTTTAAGTAAAGAAATGCATACAATTGAAGTTTTTTGTGAAGGTGATTTATGTGGAGGTTCAAATGATTGTAGAATGGGCAGCTATAATAAACTTTCTGACAAAATTACCATTAATGTAGAATAGGAGAATTATACATGAAAATCAATTCAAAAAATATCTATACTAAAAATTCTAATTATATTTCTAATACAAACACAACTAATAACATATCAACTTTTAAATCAAGCATGGATGAAGCTAAAAACAAATTATCTGGTTCAGATATACTAAGAAATGCCCCTGACAGTGTAGTTAAATCTTGGGACAATGTTGTAAATAGCCTTTCTAAAGAAGACAGGCTTGATGCAGGAATAGCTATGTTTAAACTTAACGAACTTAATATGGCTAATCCTAATTTCAATTCAAAAAGTGTAAACTCTTTTAGCTATGGTAACTTTAATAACTTATTAAACTCGTTAGTAAATGAAATGAAAAGGCAATCTAATTTACTTTGCGTAGATGAAAAAACTAGAATTGCTAATAGTAAAGAGCTTTATATTTTGAATAAATTTAAGCAGGAACTAGCTAAGTATAATTTATAAATGTTCTAAAAAGTTGTGAATAACACTAAAAATCTAAAGTTATTCACAACTTTTTCTTTATAAATTGTGAATATTCCGTCACAACGGTATTTAATTAAGGTCTATTAAACATAAATTTATAAAAATCTTCTTCTTTAAATCCGCATTTCAAATATAATCTTTCAGCATATTTTGTCCAAAGAACTTTACTTGTATCTTTTATACTTGGATAGTTGTTTATAAATTCAATTAGTTTTTTTCCTAAGCCATTACCCCTATATTTTTCATCAATAATTACATCTAATATTAGACTGTAGACAGCATAATCACTTATAACTCTTGCAAACCCAATTTGTATATCATTGTGATAAATTGCAAAACAAAGTGAAGTTTCAATTGTTTTAGCAATGACTTCAGCAGGTCGATTTTTAGCCCAATGAGATTGCCTTAACAGGCTGCAAACCTCACCTAATTTAATCCGAGTAGCATCGTCTGTAAATATGTATTCACCTTCAATTATTTCCATTATAAAAACCCATCTAAAGCGTGATTAAAATAGTTTTATTGCTCATTTTATCTTGTGATTGTAACTCAATAAATTACAACTGTGAATTTCTCTTTAATCCATCGTCTTTATATAAATAACAGCATGAACTATAAATTATGTCTAAAATATATTATATCATAGGGCTTGGACATGTAGTATATGTATAAGAATGGAATTGTGGCAGATGAGTTATATAATGGTCAAGGATCATAAAAGGAGCCATGTTTGGTATAGCTCCATTTTTTATATTTTGCTCATATAATAAGAATTATTTGTACTAAATTAAATGAAATAGGTCTATGCATAAAATTGTAATACCCATTATTAAAAGATGTAACCACTCTATATTTATAAGTCCAAATAGCTTTATATTCTTTTGCTTATCATACCTAATTAATCTATCCAATACGCATATAAAACCGATAACTACTATTATATTTCACCAATAAACATACTTTAGAGCCACTTTATTTGCAGTAGAAAATGAAAATCCTAAAACAATATAAATAATGATGCTTCTTAGTATAAAATCTAAATTCTTACCCATGAAATTCCTCCATGACTATCATTAGACCAGGGATTTAATCCTATTTTCTTAGTAACTTTACCCAATATCTACATCCCCTTCATATCAATAATATTTTCATAACTGTTAGTACTCAAAAATTTACAACTGTGAATTCCTCTTTAACTCATTGTCTTTATATAAATAACAGCATGAGCTGTAAAATTTATACCTAAAATATATTATATTATAGGGTGGACATGCAGTATATGTATATAAAACGGGATGCTAATATTGTGGCAGAGAAGTTTTATAATGATCAGGAATCATAAATGGATCTATGTTGGGTAATAGCCCCATTTTTTATATTTATTTCGTACAATAAGAAGATTTTGAACTATTTATCATATAGATATTTTAGGCTTTCATCTTCAGCATGTTTATAAACTCTTCCATCAAAAGGCATACCTGATATACCAGTTTGATGTATATTTTTATAATCATACCAATATGTTGCCTTTGGTTCATCAGTAAAAATTACACTTAGACTATACTCACCAGAGCCTAATATTTTACCCATGTAAGTATGCTCTACTTTTATATGTTTAATATCTTTAGTAGTATAGCCTTTAGTAGTTATTAAATACTTCTCAGCTTTTGAATGAATATCTATTTTATTGCTAGTAACTATAATAATTTGAATGAGACAAAGGAATGTTAGTATTATAAGAATAGTGACTTTAATCTTTTTTTTCATGCTCTTACTCCTATTTAAATTGCATTTATTTACAACTGTAAATTTCTCTTTAATCCATTGCTTTATATAAATAACATCACGAACTATAAATTATGTCTAAAATATATTATATCATAGAGATAAATATGCAGTATATGTGTATAGAATGGAATTGTGGCAGAAAAGTTATATAATGGCCAGAGATCATAAATAGAACTATATTTAATTATAGCTCCATTTTTATATATTTAACTTAAAATAGATGTATTTTAAAAATAAAAATTGGTTTGTGTAATTTTTATTTTTATAGTATAATATCTAAGTTGTTGAAAATTAGTAACAAATTAGTAAGGATGTATAATTAATGAACACATTGTTAGAAAAAGTAAGAAATAGGCTGTATGCTATGTTAGATTCAGGTGAATTTACTGATGAAGAAATATTATCTGTAAGCCAAGAACTGGACAAGCTAATTCTCTCTTATTATAAACCTAATCTATTAAACTTTTCTGAAAACCACAAAAAAAACAAAACTTAATTTTTAAATTTTATTTTTTTGAAAAATATAGAAGTATAATCTAATATTTTGTAGAACTTATAAATTTAAACATTTATAGGAGGTATAAGAAAAATGAAAAATTTAAAAGAGAGTCTCTTAAAGAAAAGCATGAAAGTTGTAGGTTACTTATCTTTGTTTTTAGCTGGAATAGTTATAGTTACAACCTGTTTTATGGGCTTTCATCAGCCAAAATGCCCCGATGAACTCCTTAAATAGTAATTAGTTTTTACAAATGTTGTAAAAACTAATTATAGGTGGGATATTTATATGAATAATGTTATACAAGAAATATTAATAGATATTATAAAAGCATTTCTCCTTTTAAGTATTTTTGAACCATTACATAATAAAAAAAAATTTATAATTCATAACAAAATTAAAACAGAACTATTTTGCATATTGTTTGTCTTTATAACTTATTTAAGTACATTTTACATTTCAAAGATTTATCATACACTTTTTCTTTTAATTTTTTATATTTTATTACTTGCTTATATTACAAAAATAAAGATTTTTGATTCTACGGTTATAGTTTGCTTATTTGCTACAATAACTTTAACTACGGAAACTTTTATTGAAATTATTGAAATGATTATATTTAATGCAAATTTAAATCAAATTTTTTTTAAATAACACATATTCATTGATTGCTACAGTAATTTTTATTTTACTTCAAATATTTATTGTAACAATGATTTTTAAGTTTAATTCATACTTTATTAAACTTAGATTGTTTGAAAAAGAAGGCGCTATTTTTGCTAACTTAATATTTGAACTAGGTGCGTTTACTTTATTTGTATTTTGTATCAACTATGGTATATTAAGTATAATGAACTTTTCTCGAAAAAGTGGTCACTCGAGAGTTAAGTATTCTCCTAATATTGCATATTTACTATCCTATCTAATTTAACAAAATTTTCTATATAAAATTAATTATGATATCATTAAAATTCTAAATTCTTTTCTAAATTGAGATGGTACATTATAACCAATTACCTGATTCCTTCTCTGGTTGTTATAATATATTTCTATGTACCAGAATATATCTCGCCTTGCCTCTTCGCGTGTCCTATATTCCTTCTGGTAAAGCAATTCACATTTTATAGTACTGAAAAATGTTTCAGCACATGCATTATCATAACAGTTACCCTTTCGGCTCATACTGCATATTATTTTGTTCGATTTCAAAAATTCCTGATATTCACTGCTACAGTACTGTATTCCTCTATCTGAGTGATGTATTAATCCTTGACTCAGGTCTGTACCTTCTTATAGCATTTTTAAGTGCAGTTATACACAATGATGTCTTATGTTATCAGCTGCCCAAACAGAATTTGGACTCTCAACTTTGAAATTTTGATTCAAGATATTTTCTGCTACTGGAAGTTTATGATCAGAGTATGTAGTTGCTTTATATTTTCTTTTCCTTGTGAAATAAAGCTTATTTTCTTTTTGTATCCTGTAAAGTCTCTGTCTGCTGCAATGTGGAAACTCTTCTCTTACATCATAGAGAAGTTTATCAAGTCCGCAAATTCCATGATTTTTAAAATAACTGGCCTGTGCCATCTTAAGTATTTTTTCATTTTCAGCTTTTATTTTGCTTTTTGATGGCTTATTACATAAATAATATCCACTGCGTGATACCTTGAATAACTGGCACATCTTTGCAACCGAATGAACGTCACGTTGGCTTTTTATAAAGCTATAAATTACCTTCGGCTGTCCTTGGCAAAGATGGCTGCAGCTTTTTTTAATATATCAACTGATTCCTCCAGATCATCTATCCTTTTCTGTTTTTCTCTAAGTTGTCGTTCAAGTTCGTCTATCCTGGGCTTTTCTGGATCTTCTCTTCTTTTTCTATTATTTATCCAGTTTCTTAAAGTCTGATTATTTATTCCTAAATCCTTTGATACACTGATTATAGACCTTCCTTCTTCTAATACAAGTCTTACAGCATCAGTTCTAAATTCTGCATTATGCCTTCTACCATTACATGACATTTCTTATCTCCTCCATATGATTATTATATCTAACTCATATGTGTTCATCAATTCGAGTACAGGTCAGACATTGACTATAAGTTAAAAGGAATTCATATTAGAAGAACTGTGGCAACTACTACAATTTTTGATGATAACAATAAAAGAAGTAAACAAACTATAATCCAAGAACCTAAAAGCAAAAACTCTAAAAGAACAATTCCACTCCCAGCATCATTAGTAGAAATAATCAAAGCTTCAATTAAAATTAAAAAATCAGAAAAACTAAAAACTGGTGTAGCTACTGCAAAGACAACTTAGACTACATATTTCTAAGTGAACAAGGTAACTTAATTAATGCTGGAAATTTGGACAAGACATGGGCAAAATTTTTAAGATTCTTAAATATTCCTCACAAAAAATTTCATGCTTTAAGGCATACATATGCTACTAAGCAATTTGAAAACAATATACCTTTAAAAACTATTTCTATGCTCTTAGGTCACAGCAGTATTGAAATAACTTCCAATATTTATACTCATGTTTTAAAAAGAGAAAAAGAGAAATCAGCAGACATTTTAGCTGATATTAAAACTATGGTGTAAAAATGGTGTAAAATTTTAAAAAAGCACACCTTAAATAAAAAAATAAGAATGGCTTAACCATTGTAGTTAAGCCATTCTTTCAACTTTGGTAGTCCCTAGGAGAATCGAACTCCTGATTTCACCGTGAGAGGGTGACGTCTTAACCGCTTGACCAAGGGACCATATTTAATTTTCGCAACCAACATTTAATATTATATATTCTGCTGAACAATTAGTCAACACTTTTTTCATTTTTTATTCAATATTTTATGATTGAATTGTGATAATGTCTTAGTATACCGCATTTGATTATGTCCCAAATAAATAAGTTTATAGTATAATAAAACCTCATGACTAAGAAGTGAGGTGGACAAAATCAGAAAGGTAGTTTTAACAATGAATGAGAATGCAAAATATAACATAATCAAGAAATTAGTAGAGAGCAATGGTAACAAGCAAAGAGCTGCTGTACAGATTAACTGTACTGTTAGGCACATTAACAGAATGATTAAAGGGTATAAAGAGCAGGGAAAAGCCTTTTTTATACATGGAAATCGTGGTAAAAAACCTGTCCATGCTTTAGATAATTCTACAAAACAGACTATTGTTGACTTATATCGAACAAAATATGAAGGCACCAATTTAACTCATTTTTCAGAACTCTTAAAAGAATTTGAAGGAATCAAAGTTTCATCAAACACTATACGTTCCATCCTTTTGCAGGAATTCATCCTGTCTCCTAAGGCAAAACGTTCTTCTAAGAAGGCTCTATACACTAAACTTAAAGATATGCAAAAATCTACAAAGTCAAAAAAGCAGGCTAGTGTTATTCAAAGTTCTATTCTTGCTATCGAAGATGCTCATCCTAGGCGTCCGAGATGTGCCTACTTTGGAGAAATGCTTCAGATGGATGCTTCTCTTCATCCTTGGTTTGGTGGAGAAAAAAGTCAGCTTCATATAGCTGTAGATGATGCCACAGGTGCTATTGTAGGTGCTTATTTCGATGTTCAAGAAACGCTAAATGGATATTACCATGTACTTGAGCAAATATTGAAAACCTATGGTATTCCTTATATGTTTTACACCGATAGGCGTACAGTTTTTGAGTATAAACAAAAGAAATCCCCTTCTATCGAAGAGGACACTTTTACCCAATTCGGTTATGCCTGCAAGCAGTTAGGAATTGAGATTAAAACCAGCAGCATTCCACAAGCCAAGGGGCGTGTGGAACGAATGTTTCAAACACTGCAATCACGACTTCCTATCGAATTGCGTTTAGCTGGTATAAGCACGATTGAGCAGGCAAATGAATTTTTAAATTCCTACATAAAAAAATTCAATGCTCGATTTGCTTTACCTGTTGATAATATCAAATCTGTATTCGAAACGCAACCTGATATTGAGAAAATCAATTTAATTCTTGGTGTACTTGCTAGTAGGAAAGTAGACAATGGGAGTTGTGTAAAATACAATAAAGGATATTATCTTCCAGTAGATGCTAATGGTCACCCAGTATATTACCATAAAGGTACCTGCGGTATAGTAATAAAGGCATTTAACAATGATCTATATTTTTGTGCAAACGAAAAAGTTTATGCACTTGAATTGCTTCCGGATCATGTTCCTTCATCAAAAAATTTTGATCTTGCGAAGACCTCAAAAACTCCAAAGAAACACTATATACCGCCGATGAGTCACCCATGGAAGCAGGCTTCATTTGAACATTATTGCAATAAGCAGGCTCATAGACAAAAAGAAAACATAGCTTAAAGAACTAAAAAGCCCTTTTACTTAAAAAACTTTAAGTTGATGGATGTGTTTGCTATACCTAAAAATAATGTTATAAGCGTAACAAAGCACCAGCTATTGCTGGTGCTAATAATTAAAACTTTTTGGGACATTTTCAAAATTAGTTGACACACTTTTTTCATTTTTTATTCAATATTTTTTCTAAAAGCTTTACTGTAGATAGCCTTCATTTGAAATGCACAACTAAAAACATTAAAAATTAATTAATGTTTTTAGTTGCAACTAGTTCGCAACTAGTTATATAATAGTATATGTTGGTCTTATATGTACTGCACCTATCGTGTACATCTTATATAAATGGAGGAAATTATTAATGATAGAAATTAAAGATCTGACATTTTCCTACACAGGTAAATGTCCTTATTTAATAAATAAAATAAACTTAACTATTGAAGACGGAAACTATGTTTCAATTTTAGGTGAAAACGGCAGCGCTAAAACCACCCTTGTAAAATTGATTTTAGGACTGTTAAGTCCTTTAAGCGGCAGTATACACATAGCAGCTGAAAGAATTGGATATGTACCTCAAATAGTAGATAATTTTAATTCTGAATTTCCAATTACAGTTTCAGAGCTAATGAGATGTCATAGTAAAGTTTTAAAAATTAAAAATAAAAAATCTGCAAATATATGTCTTGGTTCTGTTGGAATGAGTGATTTTAAAAATAAACTGATAGGAAATCTTTCTGGAGGCCAGCGTCAAAAAATATTCATAGCAAGAGCTCTCATTGGCTACCCTAAACTCCTAATATTTGATGAACCTTCTACTGGAATAGACGTTCCAAGTCAAAAAGAAATATACAGTATAATAAAACACTTAAATAGACACCAATCCATAACGGTATTAGCTGTAGAACACAACTTAAAAGCTGCTCTAGAAAATTCCACTCACATTTGTACCATGAAGGGTGGCAATTTAAAAATGTATACTGTTGAAGAATATAAACAAGTACATAATCTATCTGATTTTAATTAAATTTTACTGGAGGAAAATCATGTTACAATACGGTTTTATGCAAAATGCAATTATTGCAGGTATATTTATATCTATACTTTGTCCTGCTGTAGGCATATTTTTAGTCTTAAAAAGATATTCTATGATTGGAGATACCCTATCTCATTCATCCCTTGCCGGAGTTGCAATAGGTTTAGTTTTTGGATTCAATCCAATACTAACTGCTTTTATATTTACTTCCATTGCAGGACTCGTAATAGAGTTTTTACGAGATTATTATAAGAAATACGCTGAATTAATACTTGTTATAGTCCTTACATTATCCGTTGGTATTGCCATTGTACTTATAAGTACTGGAAAAGCCAATGCAGATGTAAACTCCTTTCTTTTTGGAAGTATACTTACTGTATCTGAAAATGACATTTACACAGTAGTTATATTGAGCATAATTTCTGTTATAACTTTAACTCTTTTACATAACGAATTATTGTATATAACTTTTGATGAAAACGGAGCAAAAGTGTGCAAAATAAAAGTAAAGCTTATAAATTACATATTTGCCCTTTTAGTAGGTGCTACAATCTCTGTTTCTATACGAATTCTTGGCATTCTTGTAATTTCATCCATGATAGCTATGCCCGTAGCTGCAGCCCTTCAACTTCACAAAGGATTTAAAATTACATTTTTATTTTCAATAATATTTGGATTTCTAGATATTATGATTGGATTATTCTTGTCCTATTATATAAACAGTGCCCCTGGTGGTACTATAGCAATTACTTCAGTTGTATTGCTTTTAGTGGTTATTATAGGTAAAAAGTTATTCAATAAATAGCTTTCAAATTAATAACTAGTAATTAAAAATGAATAGTGAATATTATTTTTCTCCACTATGTTATCAAAAATCTTAAATTTAAAGAGTGCTATTGAAGCTTTGATTCAACAGCACTCTTTAGCACTTTATTTTAGATTTTCTATAGTGTTAACGGAAGAAAATCATCCATAACTATTAATTCTTAACTTTTAATTTTAAATTACTAAAAATCAACTTATACATAAAATGTAATGACAAAATTGAAATCAGGTTTTTAAATTGATGAATTTTTTCATTATATAATTTAGTAAAATCACATATCAAGCCAAAAACTTTATAGATTAATTTTCTATTCCTTTTCTTGCTGGAACACCTTCAGTATAATAATGTTTTATTTCCTTCATTTCTGTAACTAAATCTGCTCTTTCTATTATTCTCTTATCTGCATATCTTCCAGTTAGTATTATTTCAGTTTTTTCCTGCTTTTTATCTAAAATTTTCAAAACTTCATCTACTGTAAATAGCTCATAAAATATAGCTATATTTATTTCGTCCAATACTACTACATCATAGTCTCCCTTTGTAACTATTTCTTCAACTTTTTTAAGTCCAGTTTTAGCTACTTCTACATCAGCTTTACTTGGTTTACCGCATATAAAACAATTTCTTCCAAACTGTTCTAATGTAAAATTAGGTAAATATTCTTTTGCCTTTAACTCGCTGTATTCCATGCCTTTAACAAACTGTCCAAAGAATACTTTTTTACCAGCACATACAGCTCTAAGAGATAATCCCAGTGCAGCTGTAGTCTTACCTTTGCCGTTTCCAGTATAAACTTGAATATACCCTTTATCCATAACAAGATAACCCTCTTCCTTATAATAAGTTATTTTCTTTCAAATGCCTAAATTCTTTCTCTTACTTTAAGTTTATTATTATGCATATATTATGTCAATAATTATTGTAAAAAGAATTTTTACCATCATATAAAATTATACTAAATACACTCCACTGGCAGTGAAATTTCACTTAAAGCCTTTACTCCGTATAGTCTTATATTTTTTAAATTTAATCCTTTTAATAACTTTTCTTCAAATTTAAACTTTTCTGCATCATCATATATTATTCCTAAAACATTTCCACTATGTGCTCCTATTATTCCAAGACCTGAAGTTTTTTCTTTTATATCCATCACCAAGTTTAAAAAATCATAATAAAGCCTTTTCTGATTTTTCACTATACTTTCAGTTGATACATAGGCTAGCTTATGTAAATCTTTTTCTTTCACTCCTTCTTTAAGTATCGGAAGTAAGTCTTTAACATCACATAAATTAGGTAAATTTTTATTGTTAAATTCAACGGTATCTACTGTTTTATCTCCTTCAAAAGCAAGTATATTATAAGATAAATAATCTCCTATGGTAACTTTATAATTACCACTTTTATAATCAAATAAAGTCATCTTACTAAATACTATACTATCTGTAGGTTCGATATCTATACAGTTTTTCACAAGTTCTGCCTCATTGAATTTTTTATTAAACATATTAATAAGACAATAATAAACTCCACAAAGATCTGCCGTACTACTGGCAAGCCCCTTTCCATATGGAATCTCGGAGTTTATTTCTATATCTATACTATCAAAATACTTTTCATATCCCCAGGATTTAAGAATATTGTACAAAAAACTAGAAGACTTTTTTAGGTACCTTTTCCTTATGGGATTATTACATTCTATAAGCTTGACTTTAGTATAAATATTTACGGGACAAGACAATAAAAGATCTCTATTTTCTATTTTTCCCTGAAGTATCTCTCCAAAACTTCCAGGATAAATTGTTGAAGTCTCCATAAAATACACCCTTTACAAATTTTTTATTGTCTTTATATATTTCACAAGTTCATTTACATTGTAAAAAACATTAATATTATTATAATTCATTTTTTTTCTTCCAATTATAAAAGCATATATTCCACAATCTAGACAAGCCCTTATTTTTTCATAAGTTCCGCCTTCTCTTCCGCTGTCTTTAAGCAGCATGGCTTCAGCTTCATAGTCTTTTATAAAGGCACAATTTAATTCATAGCTAACAGGTCCCTTTATTGCAATTATATCCCCTAGGTCTATTTTTCTGTCATTACATTCATTTATAACTTTAACAGAAGGTAAAACTCTATAAATTATTCTATTTTTGAGGTTTAAGCCCAACACCTTGTCTAAACTCTTACTACCTGTAGTATTTAATATAGTTCCCTTTATCTCTTTAAGCTTCAATTTAAGCTCATTATAATCCTCTACTTCTACAACTTTAGCCTCATTTTTAAATTCTTCTATACAAGAAGGTCTTTCATATCTTATATACTGTATATTTAACTCATTACATGCCTTAATTACATTTTTAGTAACTTCTACTGCATAAGGATGTGAGGCATCCACTAGTACTTTTACATCTTTTCCCCTTAATTCACTTATAAGCTCATGGAGAGCGAGTGGTTTGTTGTTCATATAAGCATATTTATATTCTTTAAGAAGCTCTCCACCATATTCCGTAGCTGTAGACACAAATATATCAGAAGTAAATTCATTTAGCAAAGAAAGTATTTTTCTACCTTCAGAAGTTCCAAGAATTAATCCTATCATATGAAAATCTCCTTACATTCTAACTTTCATCTTTTCATCCATAAGAGGATTGCCGTCTATACAATCTCTAATGTGCTGCACATATATCTTCTGAAAAGCCTTGTTTTCTCCAAGTCCATGAAGATATGTATTTATCTCAAATCCTTTAGATTTAAGTATTTGCTTCCATGAATCCTTGTCTTTCCCTGCCATGTCATTTGTGGCATGATCTCCTGCTACTAACATAAAAGGCATTAATGTTACTTTCTCAATATTATTTTTTTTCAGCTTAGGTATTACATTATCAATTTCAGGATATCCCTCTACAGTAGCTACAAAAGTATTTCTTATTTTCAAATCATCTAATACATATTGAAAAAGAGCATAGCTAGAATTACTATGATGTGAAGAACCATGTCCCATTAACACTACGGCTTCATTTTGGCTAAGAGGTGGAAGCTGCTTTTCTAATGCCCTAGCGGCTATTACATAATCGCTTTGCCTATAAAGTACAGGACGCCCTAGAACTAGTTTACCAAAAGAGCCTTGATATTCATTTATACAGCGAACTACCTTGTCATATTCATCTCCCGGCATTATATGTAGGGGCTGAACATAAACTTCTCTAAAGCCTTCATTCCTCATTTTATCCAGGGCTTCGGGCACTGTATCTATATAAATTCCATTTTGACTCTTTAATTTTTTGATTATTACTCCAGAGGTAAAAGCTCTTCTAACTGCATATTCCTTAAATTCATTTCTAATTTCATCTTCCGTGTCTTCAATACAGTTTTTAAGTGTTCCCAATATACTTGTGCCAAAACTTACCACAAGTATTCCTCTTTTTGCTTTTCTCAAATTTTATCACCTCTTTTAAGAATAGTTTTTAATTCTACTCTGGAATTTTGTAACCACGCGGGGTTATAAATATACCATCTTTTATATAGCTGTTACTGTTTCCTATTATAACTACAGACATCATGTCAACTACGCTGTCATCAAAAGAATCAAGTGTAAAAAGCTTATGCTCCTGACCTTCTCTAAGTGCATTTTTAACTACAGCTACAGGAGTATTTCCTTTCCTGTATTTTTTCACAATATCAATACATTCTTTTAAATAATGAGGTCTACCCTTACTTTTAGGATTATAAAGTGATATTACAAAATCTCCAGAAGCTGCAAGTTCAATTCTCTTTTTTATAAGCTCATAAGGAGTCATAAGGTCACTTAAACTTATGTTACAGTTATCATGCATAAGAGGTGCTCCAACTATGGAAGCTGCTGCAGATGAAGCTGTAAGTCCTGGAATTACTTCTACGTCTTCATCTTTTCTCATTTCCAAGATGAGCCCTGCCATACCATATATTCCTGGGTCACCTGTACTCACTATGGAAACTATGTGGTCTTTTGAAAGGTCAAGTGCTTTTTTACATCTCTCCACTTCAGCTCTCATACCTGTTGAAATTACCTCTTTATTTTTAATTAGGTCTTTTATCATCTCTATATACTTAGTATATCCTACAATCATTTCACTATTTTCTATTACCTTTACAGCACGTAAAGTCATATTTTCATATCCACCTGGTCCAATTCCTACTACATAAAGTTTACCCATTTTATACACATCCTTTATTTAATGCACAATTCACAATTTACAATGCACAATTTTTTTATGTACTTCACCTATACACAAGGTCATTCCATTTGCCTTTATTTTATCCGTAATTAAAGATGCTCCCGTAAGTTCTGTGCAAGACTCACACACTGCCCTTACGCCTATGGTTTTTTCAACAAAATCACTGCCTTTATAGTTGTGATGTACTTTCTTTATATCTTCTATAGAATATATTTTTAAATCACATTTGAAATATTCTGTAAGTTTTAATATGGCCTCTTCCTTTGCCTTAATTTCCACAGTAGAAATACACCTTACAGCCCTTTCATCTATATTGTAATCTAAAAGCAGCTTTTTAACTGTTTCTATCATCTGCTGAGAATCAAAATTTTTCCTGCAGCCAACTCCCAGCACAATATTTTTTCTTATAAGTTTTAGTGTTTTTATATTTTTAAGATTTTCCTCACCAAAGGCTTTACACTTATTTGTAACATACAAAAGCCCTTGTATATTATCTAAATTACTGATGTAACCTTTAGGAGCATCCAACAATTTATCCTCATCTATAAATCCTACTTTTCTGCCTTCCACCAAAAGAGAAGCTATATATTTAGCATCCTTTAAATCATTTATAATGAGTCCATTTTCTTTTGCAAAAACATCCGGTGCTTTTACCCCAATATTATCTGTAGCTGTAGTTATTACAGGAACAGCTTTAAGGATACTTGCCAATTTACATGTAAGCTCATTTGCACCACCTAAATGGCCACTTAAAAGACTAATTACGAATTTACAGGAACTGTCTATGACAACTACTGCAGGATCTTTATCTTTTGATTTTATAAAACTTGCTATGGCTCTCACAGCTATACCTGTAGAACTTATAAAAACAACTGCCTTGTAATTTGACATGGCATTTTCCGCTGCATCTTTAAGTTTAAAATCTTCCATATTGTTTTTAGAATAAAGATCTATAGGAAAATACTTTTTTATCCTATCACTTATTTTATCTCCTGCAGTTGTAACGCTAATTACCGCTATTTTCATTTTTTGCCTTTCTGAACATATGGGTAAAATTTTCATCATACAAAAGGCTCTTATCGTATTTGCAATTGATAAAATCTCCTACAAGTATCTGCGCTGTCTTTGTTATATTTTCCTTCTTTACTTTTTCTACAATATCATCCAAAGTTCCTATAACACACTTTTCATCTTCCCAGGTAGCTTTTTGAATAACTGCTATAGGTACATTTCTACCATAGCCTTTCTTTAATTTTTCCACTACCTTGTCTATCATGCTCACAGACAAAAACAGTGCCATAGAAGCTCCTACAGAAGCCAATCTTTGCAAATTTTCTTTCTCTGGTACGGGAGTTCTTCCCTCTACTCTTGTTAGAATTATAGTTTGACTTATACTTGGCAGGGTAAATTCTCTATTTATAGCAGCTGCTGCAGCCGTAAAAGAACTTACTCCTGGAACGACTTCATAATCTATTCCAAGCTTGTCTAGTTCATCCATCTGCTCTCTTATAGCTCCATATATGGTTGGATCTCCTGTATGCAATCTAACTATTTTCTTTCCTTCTCCATGATACTTTTTTATAACATCGATAACTTCATTTAAGGTCATGGAAGCAGAATTATATATTTTTACTCCAACTCTACAGTATTCCAAATGATCTTTGCTTACGAGTGAACCTGCATATATAACCACATCTGCAACTTTTAGTATATCTCTTCCCTTAACTGTTATTAAATCAGCATTTCCTGGTCCTGCTCCTATAAAGTAAACTTTATTTGCCATGTTCTTCCTCCTTTAATCTCTTTGGGCTATTATAAGAGACATATAATCTCTGCTTTTTAGTATATCTTCTCTATTTTTAAGTATTTCTTGTCCTTCTCTATAAGCTCTCTTTACACATACGTACTTGAATCCTTTTTCTTCTAATACATTTAACACATTTTCTTCTTTTCTATACACTTTCATTATTACTACAAACTTCTCATCTGTTATCTTATCTACCTGAGACGCAGGAAGAATCAAAACCCTTTCATCGCCTATAACAATGCTCTGTCCTGCCAGACTTGCAGCCGCACAAAAAGATGTTATTCCCGGCACAGTTTCTGTTTTATACCCTTTGTTTTTAATATGCTCCAAAAGGTATATATAGGTGCTGTATACAAAAGGGTCACCTATAGTCAAAAATGCAACATTTTTACCTTCATTTAATCTTTCCTCTATAGTCTTAAAAGCTTCAAATATCTTTCCTTCCTGCTCTTTTCCGCCCATTGGAAAGTGTTTTATTATAACTTCTTTACTTTCATCTATAAAATTTTTAGCTGTATCAAAAGCTATGCTTCTATCTCCATCTTTTGCTGAAGGTGCAACTATTACCTCGCATTTCTTTATTACATTTACAGCTTTTAGCGTAAGTAATTCTTCATCTCCAGGTCCAACTCCTATACCATAGAGAGTACCCATCTTTAATGTATCCTTTTCCATAAGTTTTCACATCCTCACTGCATAATATAAAGTTTAAAGTCCAAATATCAAAGTTCAAATAATGATGACTTCCCTCGTACCTCATCAAATCTATAATTTTAATGTTTTCTGACGTTAGGAGGAAAATCATCATTATCTGTTATTTGTTCTTTAACAAATTATAAATTACAAATTGCACTTACTATAAATATACTGTTATTAGAAGTCATCATATAACTATTTGCCCTGGTCTTGTTTATTGATACTTGTATACATTCTACTTCACATTTCATACCTTTTAGGGTATCAAGGGCTTTATACAAATTATTTAAAGTTATAAAATTAAGTACCATCTTTCCATGTTCTTTTAGCTTTGCAGCATATCTTTTTATTATTTCCTCTATATTTCCTCCGCTGCCGCCTATAAATACAGCATCAAAATAAGGTTCTATGCTTTCCTCCACCTCAAGTGCTTCTCCTTTTACAACTGTTAAATTGTTTACATTGAATTTCTCAATATTTTTTTCAATTACAGAAAGTGCTTCTTCATTTTTTTCAATAGCAACTACTTGTCCCTTAGAACATATCTTAGCCATCTGTACACTTACAGAACCTGTTCCAGCACCTACATCCAGCACTCTAAAATCTGGCTCAATTCCAAGTTTTGCAATGCTAAGTATTCTAATTTCCTCTTTTGTCATGGGACAGTTTCCTCTTATAAATTCATCATCTTTTATATATCTCATAAAAATTTCTCCCACTTTTATAGAGTTTTATTTTCAATTACAACTACACAAAGACCTCCAAAGTCTTTATTTTTTAGCTCTGCAGCACTTCCCGAAGTGATTTTCTCATCTTCGTAAGAAAGATTTTCTCCTACATGCACTACTGCATCTACGGCATTTTCTTCTAGAATGCTGCACAGATAATCTGGCGAATGCTTTTTATCCGTAAACCATATAGAAATATGATTTTCCTTTACTATGCCTAAAAAATCTTCCTCTCTACCGTGGAGACTTCCTAAAAAAGCTCCCTGCCAGCTAAGTTTTACTTTTGCCATCATATATTGAAAAGAGCTTATACCTGGAATAACTTCTATGTCACCGTCATAATTCTTTTTTAAATACTCTGTTATACCATAGTAAAGTGGATCTCCAGAAGCTGTAACAGATACGCTTTCATATTTTCCAGATTGCAAAATATCAAGTATATCCTTTAATTTTTTTACCTTTATCTTATTACCTTCTATAAAATCCAAACTATCTACTGCTCTTTCAAAACCCAATATAGCCTGCGACTGTTTCATTACAGCTGCAGCCTTTGGAAGTATGTAATCTTTATTTCCAGGTCCTATGCCTACTATAAAAACCTTTGTATTCATAACCACACCTACTATTAAAATTTTACTTAGAAAGACTGCTGTAGAGCACTCCTCTTTTCATTGAATACATTATAACATCTGCTTCGATTGAATTATAGGTGTACTGTTCTATTCTATTTTTTACCTTAGTACCTATATTTTCATAAAGCTTATCATATCCATCTCCTAGAAGTTCCACAGCTCCTTCTGTAGTTTTTTCATTATACACTTTTTTTACAAGTTGCAAGTTTTCTCCCATTAAAGCAAGTTCCAGTGCCATGGTCTCAAGTCTTACATCTGACACCCTGCTGTGGGTGTTAAAACATCCTGAAGCAATTTTACTCATCTTACCTATATGTCCAACTACAATCACTTTCTTTATATTTTTGTTCATGCAGCATCCCAGTGCAAAGCCAACATAATTAGACATTATAACCATCTCGTTTTTATCCAGCTTCAAATTAGCTGCCATATTTTCTCCCATGTTTCCAAAGAGAAGTATAAGCTCTTCGCATCCTTTTGCTACTTTTTGATTTATCTCAAGTTCCACAGACTGTGTAAGTGCTTCCTCAGACATTGGCATTACAATTCCACTTGTTCCAAGTATAGAAATTCCTCCTACTATATTGAGCCTTGGGTTAAATGTCTTCTTCGCTATATTTTCACCTTCAGGTACAAATATAGTTATTTCTACACCTGAGTTTTCAGGAAGTACTTCTTTTACTTCTTTTTCAATCATCTTTCTAGGTACAGGGTTTATAGCAGCTTCACCTTTTTTCACATATAGTCCTTCACCTTTAACTATTCCAACTCCTATGCCGCCTTTTAATCTATAACCCTTAGACATTTTCTTTGCTCTTGCCCATATCTCTATGCCATTTGTTATGTCTATGTCGTCTCCACCATCTTTTAAAACACAGCACTCTACAAAATCTTTTCCATGCTTTACTTTTTCAATAGGTATCACAAGTTCAATACCCTTTGGGGTATCTATTTTCACTTCTTTTAAGTCAGTTTTAAAATACAGCATAGTGGACGCAGCCTTTGCAGCTGCTGCCGCACAAGAACCTGTAGTATATCCACATCTAAGTCTTTTTCCATCACAATTTACATACATGTCAAGCACAATATCACCACCTAAAAGTGCTAAATTATCTAGTTATCATATACATAAGTGCATTTACTATAGCAGCTGCTATGTTACTGCCGCCTTTTCTTCCCCTTATAGTTATCATAGGTACATCAAGTTTTTCTATTTCCTCTTTAGAATCTGCAGCTCCTACAAATCCTACTGGTGCTCCTACTATAAATTTAGGCTTTGCCTTTCCGGCTAAAATAAGCTCCTTTAATTTATAAAGTGCTGTAGGGGCATTTCCAAATACAAAAAACTCCACTCCTTCTTCTACAGCTTTTTCTACAGCTGCCATAGAACGAGTTATTTCTTTTTTCTTAGCAATGTCTGCTATTTCACTTCTACTTACAAAACATTCTACTTTGCAGTTCAGCTTTGCAAGTACTTTTTTATTTATTCCTGCTGCAGCCATATTTGTATCTGTATATATGGTAACACCTTTTTTTAAAAGTTTCAGGGCATTGTCTACAGCTCCTTCTCTTATATAAAGTATATCTTTATATTGAAAATCTCCTGTAGTATGTATTACTCTCTTTACTATAGAAAGTTCTCTTTCGGGAAAATTACATTCTCCCATTTCTTCTCCTATTATTTCAAAACTTCTTTTCTCTATTCCCATAGGTGATTTTATATAATCCATAATAATCTATTCTCCATTTCCTTATATGAAGTTAAAAACTACTTTTCTCTTATATCTATAAATTTTTCTGAATTTTTTACATCAGCTTCTTCAAAAGTTGCCATATTATCCATAGTATAAAGTGCAGCCTCTATTACTGAAAACTCTAAAGGACATCCTGAACCTTCTCCAAGTCTCATATCTAAATTTAGCATAGGCTTTAATCCCAGTTCCCTCATCACATAACTTATAGCTGGTTCTGCAGAAAGATGGGAAGGAAATAAATAATCTCCTACCTTTTCGTTTAATTTAAAAGCACATAAGGCAGCTGCCGAAGATATAAATCCGTCAATTACAATAGGCACTCTATTTTTAGCTGCTCCTAAAAAACATCCGCACATTCCTGCTATATCAAATCCACCTACTTTTGACAATACATCAATAATGTCTTTTGAATCTGGTTTATTTACATCAATAGCAGTTTGTACAGCTTTCTTTTTACTTTTAAGTTGTTCATCTGTTATTCCAGAACCTTTTCCAACTGTAAGGTCTACTGGTAAACCTGTAATTGCACTTAAAATTGCAGAACTAGTGGCAGTATTACCTACACCCATTTCACCTGTTCCAAAAAGGTCATATCCTTTTTTTACAAGATCATCTACTGACTCTATACCTGCTTCAATGGCCTTTATACATTCTTCTCTAGTCATGGCCGGTCCTTTAGCCATGTTTTTTGTACCGTAGGCCACTTTTTTATTTATTATTTTAGGATCGTCAAAGTCATAATCTACTCCTACATCCACCACAGTTATATCCGACTTTACAAAGTCCGAAAGTACACAAACTCCTGTTACTCCTCTTGCAAAATTTTTAGTAACTGTTACTGTAAGATCCTTTGGACAGTTACTTACACCTTCTTCTATTACTCCATTGTCAGAACACATAATAACTATATTTTTTTTATTTATTCTATTGTGTATTTTTCCTGTAATTCCTGCCATCTTGGCAGCTATTTCTTCAAGTTTTCCAAGGCTTCCTATAGGTTTTGTCAATTTATCTATTCTTTCCCATGCCTTTTTTACAGCCTTTTCATCTTTTCCCTCTATGCACTTTAAAGTTTCCTCAAATAAACCCATAATACATGCCCTCCAAATTTACTTTTAAAATTATTAAATTGACTCTTTACTATATAAGACACTAAAAACATAAAAATAGTAACGCACTTTTTAAAAAATTTTTTTATTTTTTTGATGTCCCTGAAATCTTTTGTAACATATCTAAGTTTCCAAAGAAGTGAATGTGTGCATAAGCTCCCAAAGTATTGTTCTTAACGTACCCGCAGTTCCACTTTTTTATTTTTCCATCATAAGTATCTTTAGTAACGTTATAAATTTTTTCTTCTTCTGAATCAATATAGGATTTATGAAATTCATGACAATTTACTTTAAGCCCTAAAGGTAAAATGTTATTTTCTTTAGCCACTTCTATCTCGGCATATCCAAAGTTTTGTAATCTTGAAGTCATGTGAGCCTTTCCTTTAAAAAATCCAACTGTGTCAAAAGCAGCACTTTTGTCTACATTTTCCATACCTTCTGTCAAATACATAAGTCCTCCGCATTCAGCATAGCATCTAAGTCCTGATTTTAATTCTGTTTTTATACTTTCCATCATAGATCTATTGCTGCTAAGCTCCTCTATAAAAACTTCAGGATATCCGCCTCCTATGTACAAAAAGTCTATATTAGAAGGTAATTTTTTATCTTCAAGGGGACTAAAAAATATAGTTTCACCTAGTTCCTCTAAAAGTTCTATATTTTCCTTGTAATAAAAGCTGAAGGCTTTATCGTAAGCTACTGCCGTTCTTATCTTCCTATTTTCAATATGGTAGTCATCCTTAAAGTTATTGTTTTCCTTAAAACATCTAAGCAGCATTTCAACATCCACATTTTTCAAAATAAGTTCACTGCATAGGTCTATCTTTTCATTTAAGTCACCTACTTCACTGCTTTGGACAAGTCCTAAATGTCTGCTCTTAAGGGAAAGCCTTTCATCCTTTGGAATGTAGCCAAATACCTTTATATTGCAATTTTTTTCTACAGCAGCTTTCAAAAGTTTATAGTAGCTATCTCCTATATTATTAAATATCACTCCTGCTATATTTAAATTTTCAAAGTTCACTATTCCATTTATTTCAGCACATAAGGTAGTACTTTGAGACTTAGGACTCATGACAAGTACCACAGGCAAGTCCAGTACCTCAGATATATTAGCTGTAGAATACCTGCTGTCTATTCCCTTGCCATCATATAATCCCATAACACCTTCAATTATTCCCAGGTCTCCTTTTCCCCTACTGAAAGAGGCCTTTACTCCCTCTTCTCCCATAAGGTATAAATCCAAATTTCTAGAACTAGTTCCAGTTATACTTCTATGAAATGCAGGATCTATATAATCCGGTCCTACTTTGTAGCCTTGAACTTTATAGCCTTTTTTCATAAGAGCTTTCATAAGTCCAATAGTTACTGTAGTTTTTCCGCCTCCACTGCTGTTTGATGATACAATAATACTTTTCAATACCCATCACCCTATTTCATTTTTTACTTGAACTCTTCTTTAATCCACCTGCATATGTCAAGAGCATAATAAGTAATTATCATTCCTGCTCCTGCCCTCTTTATGCAAGTTAGCATTTCCTTTACTATAGCTTTTTCATCTATAAGACCAGCTTTAGCTGCTGCTTTAACCATGGCAAATTCTCCACTTACATTATAAGCAGCTACTGGCAAGTCAAATTTGTCCCTGGCAAGTCTCACTACATCCAGATAAGGAAGAGCTGGTTTTACCATTATTATGTCTGCCCCTTCTTTTATATCATCTTCTATTTCCAGCATAGCTTCTCTTACATTGGATGGATCCATCTGATAACCCTTTCTGTCACCAAATTTAGGTGCTGAATCCGCTGCATCTCTAAAAGGTCCATAAAATGCAGAACAGTATTTGGCACTGTAAGCCATTATAGCTACATTTTTAAATCCATTTTCATCTAATATGTTTCTAATAGCCTCAACTCTTCCATCCATCATATCAGACGGTGCTACCATATCTGCTCCAGCTTGTGCATGAGAAAGTGCTATTTTAGCTATATATTTAAGTGTTTCATCATTGTCTACTTCATGTCCATTGAGTATTCCACAGTGGCCGTGACTTGTATACTCACACATACATACATCTGTAATTATATAAAGTTCTGGATCTAATTCCCTCAGTTTTCTAACTGCCTTTTGAATTATTCCGTTTTCCTCAAAAGCTGAAGTTGCCACCTCATCCTTATGATCTGGAATTCCAAATAAAATTACACTCTTTACTCCCGCATCCTTAATTTCTTTTACAGCTTCAGGAAGCCTGTCAATAGAATAGTGGTAATTATTATCCAGTGAAGATATTTCTTCTTTAATATTTTCTCCTTCTACCACAAATAATGGGTAAATAAAATCGCTTGGATTGAGTACAGTTTCCCTAACCATATCCCGTATAATTGGATTCTTTCTAAGTCTTCTGTGTCTTCTAAACATGTTTTTTTACTTCCCTTCTAATAGTCGTTTTATAACTCCGTCTGTAGTATATTCTTCAGACATTTCATAATCTATATCATGCTTTTTCAGTTCTTTACCTGTTATAGGTCCTATAGAAATTACCTGTTTTTCCTTTATAGCAGAAAGTCCTACCAGTTCTATCATGTTTCTAACTGTAGTTGGACTTGTAAAAATAACTGTATCTACATCATTGAAACAATTTTTATCAGTTAGGCTGCCAGCTATTGTCTCATAAGTATAGCATTCATCTACCATGCAACCTTCTTCTCTCAAGGCTTCTGCCAAATAAGGCCTTGCATTTTTAGATCTTGGAATAAATACCTTGTCTCCTTTTTTTATAAAACCTTTCATTTTATCATGGAGACTTTCAGCTACAAACTTTTCTGCTACTATTTCAGGTATAATTCCCTTATTTTTTATGGCTCTTTCTGTAGCAGGACCTATAGCTGCAAATTTTCCTTTTATATTTCTAATATCATAATTTTCGGTTAGAAGCCTTTCAAAAAAGCTGTTCACCCCATTTACACTGGTGAAAATAATATAATCATACTCCGGCAATTTATCTAAATACTCTTTGATATTTTCTGAAGTATATTTTATTTCTATAGAATGTATCTCAGTAACCTGAGCTCCTAAATCAAGAAGTTTTTCTCTCATTTCACGAGACTGGGCCTTTGACCTTGTGATACATACATTTTTTCCAAAGAGAGGCTTTTTCTCATACCAATCAAGCTGCTCATTGAATTTTATAACATCTCCTATAACTATTATACAGGGAGAAGTCAGTCCTGCTTTTTCAGCTTTTTCTTTTATGTCTTTTATTTTTCCTACAACTTTTTTCTGCTTTGAAGTAGTTCCTCTCATAACTACTGCACAAGGAGTATTTTCATCCATACCATTTTCCTTAAGCTTGCTGCATATTACCTCCAAGTTTCTAAATCCCATTAAGAAAATCAGTGTTCCTCCTATTTTAGCTGCAGCTTTCCAATTTATATCCAGCTTTTCAGCAGTCTTTCCTGTAAAGATATGAAAGCTTCGAGCTACCTTTCTATGAGTTACAGGTATTCCTGCATAATTTAAGGCTGAAATTGGAGAAGTGATTCCAGGTATAACCTCAAACTCTATATTTTCTTTTAAAAGAGCAAGAGCTTCTTCCCCTCCTCTTCCAAATACATAGGGATCTCCGCCTTTAATTCTTCCTACTACATGTCCCTTTTTAGCAAGTTCAACTAACATGTTATTTATTTCATCTTGATTTTTATAATGGCATCCTGGTTCCTTACCACAGTAATATATTTCACAGTCTTCATTTACATATTTTAGAATTCCAGGTCCTGCCAATCTGTCATACATAACTGCAGTACATTCACTTAGTTTTCTCACTGCCTTTAAAGTTATAAGTTCCTCATCTCCAGGTCCTGCACCAATAAGATAAACTTTACCCATAGTATCCTCCTTAAGCTTTCAATATCATTTTTGCAAGTTTTTCACCTAAAACCATATAATCTTCCTTGTTCCCTGTTACATCCTTTTTTATAAGTTTATTTCCTACCATAAACATTCCCATAATATTTATAGTATCTTTATCTATTTTTGCATAGGCACCTATAGTTGAATGGCAATCTCCATTTAATGTCCTCATAAAGCTTCTTTCAGCTTCTACACAAATTCTTGTATTTTCATCGTCTAATTTACTGAAAAAGCTCCTATTTTTACTGTCTCTTTTTGTTTCTATGCCAAGGGCTCCTTGTCCAATTGCAGGTACCATATCTTCCACTTTAAAATACTCAGTAACTAGTTCATCTAAGTGGGATCTTTTAATTCCTGCAGCTGCCAAAACTATGCCATCTAAGTTTTGACTTTCTATTTTACTTATTCTAGTCTGTATATTTCCCCTTATAGGAGCTATCTCTATATCCGGCCTTAATATCTTTAACTGCTCTGCTCTTCTGTTGCTGCTTGTCCCAATTTTAGCTCCTTTAGGAAGTTCATTAAAAGGTACTTTATCTTTAGATACAAAGGCATCTCTTACATCTTCTCTCTGCATAATAGCAGCTATTTCAAAATCTTCCGGAACATCAAAAGGTACATCTTTCATACTATGAACTGCTGCATCTGCTTCATCTTTGAGAAGTGCCAGTTCAATTTCCTTTAAAAAAAGACCTTTTCCACCTATTTTATTTAAGGCTATGTCAAGTCTCTTATCTCCCATTGTCTCTATAAGCACTTTTTCACACTTTGCATTATAATCTTTTTCCAGTATATCCATTACTATTTCAGTTTGAGTCTGGGCTAATTTGCTCTTTCTAGTTGCAATTTTAAAATTCAAATGTTATCACCATCCTGTGTTATCCTTAAATTTGCTATTGTAAAAAACATATTTATTACATCTAGGGCCTTTCCCTTTTTATAAAAGAAGTAAAAATCATCTGTACATATAAACTTCATAATTTTTTTCTTATCATCTATACTGCAAATGCTGTTTCTTATATGAGAAGTAAATTCTACAAATTCATCATAGTCCTTTATATAATCTACCAGCTTATTTGCAATAAATACAGAAGTTACAGGTGATACTCCTTTTGTATTTATCCCAATTGAAATATTTTTAGTATTTCTCTGGCAGGGTGTAATGCAATTTCCATTTTCAGGCTTAGTTGCATCTATATATATCTTACATAACTTTCTGCAATCCTCTGCTATACTGTAGTTTACTTTCACATCATCTGTAGCTATTACTACAAGGTGCTTGTCTTCTATATACTTCTTTTCATACTCTGCATTAATTATATTTACATTAGAGAGGCCAACTATATTTTCAAAATCATCCATAAACTTTTTAGACAATATATAAACCTGACATCCTTTTTTTGAAAAGGTTTTTGATTTAATGTAAGCTGCATGTCCTCCACCTAATATAATTACTTTTATTTTAGGAGATAGCAGCGACACAAGCATATTATTATTTTCTAAATTGTTTACCTTCATCTCTCCTTCTCCCCTTAAAGCTTAAGTAGTTACATCTTTACTTATTTTTTTTAACACTTGTAGTATTCTTTCATTTCTGCACCTATCTTTTACCGCTAATCTTATAAATTTACTATCAAGTTCCTTAAAATTACTGCATCTTCTTATGAGAACATCTTCTTTTAAACACCTATCATATAGCTTCTGACAATCTTCATATTTCATTTTACATAATACAAAATTACTGTAACTATCATACACTTTTTCAAACAAAGGTATTTCTTTTAACTCATCTAACATAAATCTTCTCTCTTTTTCTATCCAACAAATGGACTCTTCTATGTATTTCTTATCTTTAAAAACATTCTCAGCTGCTGTTTCTGCAAAAGAGTTTATGTTCCATGGATTTTGTTTTGATTTTATACTTTTTATTAAATTTTGATTTTTACAAAGTCCATATCCCATTCTTATTCCCGGCAGTGCAAAAAATTTCGTAAGAGCTCTGATTAAAAATATACATTTATATTTGTGGGCTTCCCTTAAAAAAGAACATCCTCTTTTTCCTGTAAACTCCACAAAAGCTTCATCTATAATTATAGTTTTATGATTTTCCTCACAGTAATCAAGTATTTCTTTAAACTTCTCTTTATCTATTACGCCGCCATTTGGATTATTTGGATTACCAATAATTAATGCTTCTGACTTTGTTATTTTTTGTCTGATATCTTTATAATCATACTCCATATTTTCTTTTAAATGTGAATGTATTATTTGGCAGTTCCATTTTGCTGCATTTTTTTCATATTCTATAAAAGAAGGTACTACAATGCAAATGCTTTTAAAAGAACTGATTACAAGATCTATTATTTCTGCAGCTCCATTACCTAATACAATGTTTGTATCTTCAATGCTGCTTGATATTTTTTCTTCTTCAATATAGAAGTAATTTAAAGAGAAATTTATATACTCTTTTATTGAATTTTTAAGTTGTCTATACTCCACATCAGGATACTTTTCTACATCTTTTAATGCTTTATCTATATTTTCTTTGAAACTTAAAGGTACTCCTAGTGGATTTATATTTGAACTGAAATCCAAAAGCTTTCTTCCCTTTAAAAGTCCCTCTGTATATATATCTCCACCATGTTCCATAATAACACATCCCTATATAATTGATTTTCTAAATTACGCTCTGGGTAATCCAATTATAACTATTCCACATAAAATCATAAAAAGTATTTCCGTAAAATACATAATTATTATGCACTGTCCTATATGTTTGAAACTTAGTTCCATAAGTTTATCCCCTATAGTAGGCTTATAAACTACTTGGCCAAAATAAACATTTGTACCACCAAGCTGTATTCTCATAGCCCCAGCTGCTGCTGCCTCAGGATAAGCACAATTTGGACTCTTGTGGTTTTTCCTGTCCCTTATCATTATTTTAAAACACTTAAAAGGATTTCCCTTTACTACAAAAGCTGATATACACATAAGTCCCCCTGTAATTCTAGAAGGTATAAAATTAAATACGTCATCTACCTTTGCAGGAAAAAATCCTATGTACCTATACTTTTCATTCATATACCCAAGCATGGAGTCCATGGTATTTATCCCCTTATAGAGCATAGCAAGTGGTGCTCCAAAAATAGCTGCATATATAAGTGGTGCTATTACTCCATCGGAGGTATTTTCCGCCACAGTTTCCACATCTGCCCTTATTATTTCCTGACTGGTTAAAGCAGACGTATCTCTTCCAACTATATAGGAAAGCTTTGTCCTTGCATCTGCAATATCGCCTTTTTTAAGGGCATAGTATACTTTCTTTGCCTCTATAGCAAGGCATTTAGCAGAAATAGTCGTCCAAATAATAAGTATATTTAATATGTTGTATAAAATAAAATTTTTTCTAAAAAGCATTAGCACTGCAAAAGGCACAATAAAACTAACCATTGCTACTAGAAAAACTATCAAACCACCAAAGGCCCTTAAGCTCTCATTCTTTTTACAAAGTTTTCTTCCCTTTTTATCTAAATAAGATATAAGTTTTCCTATATATATAACGGGATGGGGAAACCAATAGGGATCTCCAATTATCCAATCAATTACAACTGCTATCACAATATCTATTAAATTCATAAATACAAAAGAACTGGACAAATTTAACCCCTCTTTTCTAATATTAATTATTATCTTTTAATGCCCATAATACTATATATCTTGTCTATATCTAAATTCTTTCTCACTATGCTTGCTAACTTATCCAATTCCCCTTCTCTGAGATTTTCATATGCTTTTGATTTTTTATATCCTAATCCTTTATTTTCTCTTATCTTATTTACAATGAATTCCCTAAAGTCAATTCCATCAAAAACTCCATGTATATAAGATCCAATTACATTCCCTGACATATTTATGGCACCATCTTCTGTGTCAACCTTTTCACCATTTTTATCAGTTATATTAAATAATGGTCTTGCATCTTTTCCATACTTACATATTCCCATATGTATTTCATATCCATATACATCCAATCTTCTATTAGTTAATGATTCACTATCCCTTTTCATTGGGAAGTCAATTTCGCTTTTTGCATTTACTCTGGTTGTAACTTTTTCTTTTTCAAATATAGTTTCTATGTCTAAAAGCCCTATGCCTTCTACTTTTCCTACATCTGTCTCCACTCCATAAGGATCTTCTATAACTTTACCAAGCATTTGATATCCACCGCACAGTCCTATGACAAGTCCAGTTTTACTATATTCTTTTATACGTTTTTCAAGGCCGCACTGTCTAATTTTAAGTAAATCTTCTATAGTATTTTTACTTCCTGGAATAATTACTAAGTCCGGATTTCCAAACTCTTCTACAGATGTTATAAATCTTACGGAAACGTCTTCTTCACTTTTAAGTGCATCTAAATCTGTAAAATTAGATATATGAGGCAGCTTTATTACAGCTATGTCAATAGGTGCTGTAACTTTTTTATTAAATTCTACAGCTCCATCTTCATCCTCAAGAGCCAATCTAAAATGAGGTATAACACCAAGGCAAGGTACCTTTACTATATCCTCAAGCATCTTAAGTCCGGGCTCCAGTATATCTTTGTCTCCTCTAAATTTATTTATTATAGTACCCTTTACTCTTTTTTTCTCATCTTCTGTAAAAAGCAGCATTGTTCCTGCAATGGATGCAAATACTCCTCCTTTGTCTATGTCTCCTGCTAAAAGTACTGGTGCATCTACTGATTCTGCCATACCCATATTCACAATGTCTCTATCTCTTAAATTTATTTCTGCAGGACTTCCTGCACCTTCCATTACTATTATGTCAAATTTCTTCTCCATCTTTTCAAAGTGTTCTTTAAGCATATCCCTAAATTCCAGCTTCAAATTATGATACTGCATAGCAGTGCTGTTGCCATACACTTTTCCGTTAACTATAATTTGACATTTTTTATCTGAAGTTGGTTTTAACAATATAGGGTTCATATATGCTTCCGGCTGCAATCCAGCTGCATAAGCCTGAAGTACCTGAGCCCGTCCCATTTCTTTGCCATCTAATGTTATATAAGAATTTAATGACATATTTTGAGATTTAAAAGGACATACTGAATAACCATCTTGTTTAAATATTCTACAAAGGGCTGAAACAATTATACTTTTTCCTACAGAAGAACCTGTTCCCTGAATCATAATTTTTGCCATAACAAATACTCCTTCCAAAACTTCCTAAATATAATAAAAAGTTTACTTTTAATTAATACACACATATCTATATCAAAGCCAAAAGGCAGTAAGCCTTAGAAAGCTAACTGCCTTTAACATAAAAACCTCAACTTAAGCTGAGGTTAACCACACTAAAAGTTTCTCTCCCTCCGAAAGCATAATGACAATCAGGCAGGTCTCCTGGCTTATGATTCATATTTACTTTAACCTTCCTCTTTTAAGAGTGGTAACTAAAGTTCATCATCAAATACAGTAGCGGGGGCTGCTGCGGAGTTTAACCGCATTCCCTTTTCACCTATAAAGGCACCTGAGTCTTCTATTCAATTTATACTCTAAGTTTATTATAATTATAGTTTTATGTCAACTTTAAATATCCAATATATTACATAAAATAAATAAAAATTTCATGTAATTCTAAAGTATTACAGTTAATAACATTATTTGATATTATATTTTACTAAAAACTCACTATCTTCCATTACGTTGTTGTAAGAGTCGTCCCTTATTATATTATGATCTTCAGAAAATACGAGAACTCGTTTAAAAAGTCCATTAACATATTCAAAATCATGTGTTGAACATATTATGGTTTTCCCTGCTTTATTTAATTTGATAAAAAGATCATTTAAGAATTTCTTTCCCTTAGGGTCTATCCCACTCATAGGTTCATCTAAAACCAGGACTTCAGGATTGAGAGCAAGTACAGCAGCTATAGCCACTCTCTTCTTTTCTCCGCCACTTATGTTATAGGGCTCCCTGTTTTCTAAATCTTTCACATTTAAAAGTTCTAGACAGTCATTTACCCTTTTATTTACTTCATCTTCATCCATTCCCATTTGCCTTGGTCCAAAAGCAATTTCCTCGTATACGCTAGAGCAAAAAAGTTGTGCATCGGAGTTTTGGAATACAAATCCAACTTTTTTATGAAACTTCTTTGAGAAATTACCTTTTTCCAATTCATTTTTGCATATTTTCACATCATCAAAATAGTAATTTCCCTTTGTGGGAAATACCACTCCATTTAATAATTTTAAGAAGGTAGACTTACCGCTTCCATTTGCACCTATAAGTGCTATGGATTCTCCTCGTTCTATAGTTACATTTATATCTTTTAATACTTCATTATCTTTATATTTAAAAAAAGCGTCCTCAATTTTTATCATCTTAATCCCACCCTAGATATGTAAAAATACATAGTTATGATAAGTACATTAACTATTAAATATATTAGATCAAAAAACTTAAATTTAAATTTTTTGTGAGACACATACTCTCCTGTAAATCCCCTGCATTCCATAGCACAATACATTTCATCTCCCATTTCTTTTGATTTTAAAAATAAACTTCCAATTATCTTTGAAATAGAAGAATATTTTTTACTATTTTTTCCTATAGATCTAAGCTTTAGTGCATAAAACATGTCCAAAGAAAATTCACCTAATATATAAATGTATTTTAAAGTTATGTCAAATACCAAAATAAATATGTCCGGTATAAAAAACATCTTTAGCGCCTTAGTTATGTCATGCCATTTAGTTGTATAAGATAAAACATTTATTGAAATTATAGTACCAACTACTTTTAGTAAAAGCATTTCACTATTTCTAATGTTCCCCATAAATATAGAAGGTATGAGCATTATAAATGTAAAAAATGGAATAGAAATGCTTAAAAGGAGTATTTTTTTTATATCTTGAACATCCAAAAAACTTAAAATTAGTAGAAAATAAACATCTACAAGCATTACATAAGTAAAATTTTTAGACAATGATAAAAATAATATATTTAAAATAGTAAAGGAAAGTTTTAACATAGGATTTAAATTGTACATAAAGCTATTATTTACTTTATTGTTTCTTTTAATAAGGGATAATAGATGTAATATAGAAAATATACTTTTATCTATAAATTTATCTTTATCCTCTTCGGGAACGTATTCATCTTTTTTAAAAAGCCAATCCTCCATAAATTACACCTTCAATTCTAATTTTTTAATTTTCTCACTTCCTTGTTAAAAATATATCATACTAACGATTATTATTCAATTAAATAAAAAATATTCTTGTTAGCTTAATCCATAAAAAACATACCATACACCCATTCCTATGGCAGTTCCACTTTTCTGTTCCTTAATTAAAAAATCTTTAAGTTGTTCTCTGTGAAGTGCAATTACCTGTATATCTTCCTCTGGCTCCAATTTCTGTATAGGAATTTGATTTTCAATTAAATCTTCATATATATCAACCCTTGCTAATGTAACTTTATCTGTTAAAAGTGCAGGATTTGAATAAAGCAAAGGACTCATTGATTTTACTTCTCCCTTATATCCAGTTTCCTCCTCCAACTCTCGTAGTGCATTTTCGACTATATTATCCCCTTCAACAAGGCCTGCTGGAAATCCAATAACGTATTTATCTATAGCAGGTCTATATTGTTTGATAAATATATACTTATTAGATGGTACAAGCTTGCTAATTATTACTACTGTATTTGTAGTATTGGTTCTTTTTATTCTTTCCCACTTTAAGTCCTCATTATTTTTTCCCTTATAAGTTATTTCCTGTAATTGAATCCACTTTCCTTTATACAGTGTTTTTTCCGATATTTTTTTCATCAATCCCATCCTCCTATTTTTTTGGTCTCCTGACCTATTATCATAATTCCCTTTTTAATATCTTCTTCACTTACTCTTGAAAATCCAAGCCTAAAGGTATCATATCCCTCATCATTTACATAAAATACATCACCAGGAGTAAATATTACTCCTCTCTTACAGCATCTTTCTAAAAGCTTTCTGGAACTTATATTCTTTAGCTTTATAAATATATGCATTCCACCCTCACCAAATATATCTTCACAAGGAATATACTCTCTTGCACATTTTAAGGTGAATTCATATTTTTCCTTATATACTCTTCGAGCTTTCTTTATGTACTTTTCAAAATTTCCCTGATTTAAGTAATCATAAAAAATTGCCTGATCTAAAGAAGAAGTGTGAATATTTCTAGCTCTTTTACAACTCTCTAAATAGTTTATAAGCACTTTATCCGCAAGTATCCATCCTATCCTTATTCCAGGAAACAACACCTTTGAAAAGCTTCCTATATATAGGATACTATTTCCACTGCCGCTAAACGCAGCTATAGGTGCTACATGTGTTCCTGAATACCTAAGTTCTTCATTAAATCCATCTTCAATTATAGGAACATTATAACTTTTAAGTATATTATATAATTTCACCCTATTTTCAGGAGGCATGACAATACCTGTAGGATTTTGATAGGATGGAATAAAATATGATATTCTAAATTTATTTTTTTTCAGCTCTTTACTAAGATCTTTTAAACATACTCCATCTTTTTCAACTTTTACTCCAGTTATATTGAGTCCATGTAGTTTCATAATTTTAATTGCAGTATTATGAGTTGGATTTTCACACAGTATCTTGTCTCCCCTGTCTGTAAGGCAAGATAATATTAAATCAAATCCTTCTGTAAATCCATTTGTTATGAGTATATCCTTTTCCTTTGTACAAACTCCTTTACTTTCCATATATTTAAGCAAATATTGAATAAGGGGTCTATAACCTTTAGCATATCCATAATTCAACACTTTTTCTCCTTCTATAGACATACGATTTAAAAAAGCTTTTTTAAATTCATCTACATTAAAAAGTTTTTCATCAGGGGCTATACTTTTAAAGGATATCATTCCTTTTTCCCATTTTGCTTCATGTTTTACTATATCTAATCTTTCAGAAAGTTTGCCATATTGATTTACTTTGTCTTCCCAATCTATACTCCACTTTTCCTGAAAATCTACTTTTACATCCGATACAAAGGTACCCCTTCCTTTTTTCATGTATACAAATCCTTCATCTTGCAAAAATTCATAAGCATACATTACACTATTTCTACTTATTTTTAACATTGAAGCCATCTCTCTTGTGGAAGGAAGTTTTTCTCCACTTCTAAGCATACCTTTCAGTATCATATCTTTAATATAATCTTTTAGCTGTATATATACAAGCCTCTCTTTATTTATCTTCAGTTCCGAAAACATGACACGTTTCACCTCAAATATATTCTTGCACAATTTTACTAATAAATAAAGAATAACATATAAATAAGTTATTGACATATATTAAAAAAAATGTTTCAATAATGCTGACTGGTCAGTTAATATTTAACTACTATGTAATTTCATTACTTAAAATAATTTTTCCATGTGTTTAGTATATATATTTACAATAGGAGGATTCATATATGATAAGAACTATTATAAAAATTTTTAAAACAGATATGAGAAGTATTTTTAAAAATAAAATGACAATGTTGATTGTTGCAGGTGTATGTATTCTTCCCTCTCTCTATGCATGGGTCAATATAAAAGCATGTTGGGATCCTTATGGAAATACAAGCAGCATTCCTGTTGCCATAGTTAACGAGGACAAGGGTACGAACTTGAAATGGAAAAATTTAAATGCAGGAAATAAGATTGTAGAAAAATTAAAAAATAACCATAAAATAGGGTGGAAGTTTGTAAATGCTAAAAATGCGGATATGGGTATTATAGATGGTACATACTATGCCATGATAAAAATTCCAGAAGATTTTTCAAAAAATATTACAAGCATAACATCAGATGCTCCTAAAAAAACTCAAATCATTTATAAAGTGAATACAAAGAATAGTCCTGTAGCTCTTAAAATAACTGATGCAGCTAGAAACACACTGGCAGAACAGATAAAATCAAGCTTTATATATACAGTAAATCAAACTATATTTTCTTCTTTGAACGTTCTTGGTAAAAATGCAGAAAATGATGAACAAAACATTATAAATTTGAAGGATGAAATAATAAAATTAAGTGACAATATGAATATTATAACAGATGTCCTTGAAGGCATAAGCGATGATTCAAATGATTTGAATTCGACGCTTTCTGAGATTAAATCAGGTATTCCTATGATAAATTCAAGAATATCTACTTTAGAAAATAGTAATGAAACCAACAGCTCATCTGTACTATTCCTTCAGTCTTCTATGAATAATACCTTTGATGACATTGAAATTAATTTAAATACCTCAAAAACTGATATGTATAGAATTCAAAATTTGATATTAAATCTTAATTCAGCAGCCTCAAATTCGAAGTACTCAAATATAAATACCACTGTAACTAAAATTAATTATGAGATAAATATCTTATACAATAAAATCAACTCCACCATTAACATTCTTGAAAAATTTAATAATTTTAAGAACGATGACAATATATCAAGCCTTATAAATTTATTAAAAAATACTAGAAATTCACTAAATACAGAGAAAAGCAAAATAAGCAATATTGAAAGCCAGTTTGAAAGTTCAAATGAAATAAATAAAGATTTGATTAATTCAGTAACAAATGACACTGCAAATTTAAATCAGCAATTAATAGATGAAAGCAATGAATACAACGGACAGGTAAGAAAAAACTTGAATTCTACAGCAGCTGAACTTATTGAATCCACAAATAAAGCTTCTTCTGTTTTAAAATCCGTACAGAATCTTACTTCCTATGGAGATAGTTCTATAGATATGTTAATAAACGGAAGTAATCTGACAGCAAATTCATCCAGTAAACTAAACAATAGATTACTGGAATTCAAGGGTATTGTTAACAAGTTGGCAGATAAACTCAAACTGGTAACTAATAATGACATAATACAGATAATAACCATATTGCAAAATAATCCTGACTTTATGGGAAACGCAGCGTCAAGTCCCTTTAATATCAAGGAACAGAATATATACACTATTTCAAACTTTGGCTCCTCCATGGCTCCAGCTTATACTACACTTTCAATCTGGATTGGTTCTATTATTCTTGTATCCATTTTTAAAACAGATGCAGACAGATTTAAAGGCGATGAAGGTTTTAGCACAAAAGAAAGATATCTTGGTAAAATGAGTACTTTTATAGCTTTTGCATTAGTACAGGGATTTATAGTTGCTGTTGGGGACAAACTTTTGCTAAATGTCCAAATGGTAAATGTATTTTTAATGATAATGGTAGCACTAGTTTCATCTTTTACTTTTACTGTAATAACTTACACTCTTGTTTCCATGTTTGGAAACTTAGGGAAGGCTATATCCATTGTTTTGCTTATAACTCAAATATCAGGAAGTGGGGCTACTTATCCTATACAACTTGATCCACTTATTTTTAGAATAATACAGCCTTTGTTTCCATTTACCTATTCAGTAAACGGATTCAGAGAAGCCATAGCAGGGCCTCTTATAAGTACTGTAGCTATGGATTTTACATTTATGCTTTTAATTTCAATGTGCTTTATACTATTTGGTATATTTTTAAAGAAACATTTGCAAGATAAAATCTATAAATTTAGAGCCAAGCTTACACAATCTGGTATGGGAGATTAAACAATATTAATTTTATACAAGGAGGGAATATATTGAAGGTAGTATTCAAATTATTAAAAAGGGATTTTAAAAATATAATAAAAACTCCATCAGTACTTGCCTTAATTTTATTATTGTGTATCCTGCCATCTCCCTATGCCTGGATTAGCATTAAAGCCTCATGGAATCCTTATGCCAATACAAATAGAATGCCTATAGGCGTAGTAAATAATGACGGTGGTACAACTTTTAATGGGAAAAATATAAATGTTGGAAATGAAATAGTTAAGAGCTTAAAGAAAAACAATTCCATAAATTGGATTTTTGTAGATGACTGGCAGGGAAATTATAACCTTAATTCAGGTAAATATTATTCACTTATAGAGATACCTGCTGACTTTTCCAGTAAACTTTCCACTTTAATTACAGCATCTCCTGAAAAGCCTAATATAATATATAAATCCAATGAAAAGCTAAATGGAATAGCCACTAAAATTACGGATTCAGCTAAAACTTCTCTATCAGATAATATAAAAAGCTCTCTTGCAAAATCAGTAAACAAAGAAGCTCTCAAACTACTAAACTCTACAGGTAAAAAGCTTGAAACGGACAAGCCTGAAATTTTACAGTTAAAGGATACATTACCTGAAGCCGTATCCACTGTAAATGATATAAAAAATCATATATCACAAGAAAACTCTAACTCGAAAAGTCTTCAGCAATATCTAAGTGGAGTTCAAACAGATTTGCCAAAGTTGTCCAAAGAGATAACCAATCTCCATAATATTGTAGCACAGAGCAGAACACTAACTTTATCTACCAAACAATCTTTAAATTCTATGCAAAATGATTTGAATAAAGATATAAATGAAATTGAATCAAAAGAAAATCAAGTTCAACTTTTGTTTAACAACCTACAAAATATAAATAATACCGATGCTGGTAAAAGTTCATCCACAAGCATTATAGGAAATATGACTAATTTAAATAATTCTTTAATGGACAAAGTAGATATGGATATTAAAATTCTAAATGAGATAAATGAAATTACAAATACTAATATAACAAATAATCTTACAAATTCATTGAAATCACTAAGAAATTCATTAAATACTGAAAACCATTATTTAGTGGAGTTAAAAGATTTAATAAATAGCAATTCTTCACAAGATAGTATTAATCAAGTTATATATGAATCTTCATCATTAAGTAGTGAATTATCGGAAGATATAAGCAATATATCAGATATGTTTTATTCAGGAACATATGAATCCATGAATTTATTATCAGACGCATTGACAGCCAATTTAGATAGTATTGATTCAGTACTTAGTGCAACTGGACAATTGCTACCTGAATTAAATCTTGTGGCAAACTCAGGAATATCAAGCAGTAAAAATTTAGTCAATCAAAGGAACAGGTTAAATAAGAAATTAATAGACATCCAAAATAACTTGAACAAATTAAGCAATAAACTGAAGGATTTAAACGATGAAAACTTAACTTCAATAATAAATATAATGGAAAAGGATCCTAATAAAATATCAGATTTTATATCATCACCTATTGAGGTAAAAAGTATCGAACTATACAATTCAGGTCTTTTTGGATATGGAATAACGCCTTTTTACACTACTCTTGCAATATGGGTGGGAGTTTTGCTACTATGCTCCATACTAACACTAAAATGTAAAGATCTCGAAAGTGGAGAAAAAGTTAAATTGTCACATAAATATTTTTCGAAATTGCTTCTGTTTTTAATAATATCAATTATACAAACTACCATTATAACTTTAGGAGACATATATATAGTAGGAATAAAGCCTGAAAATTCATGGCTTATGATGGGATTTGCATTTACCTGCAGCTTTACTTTCACTATTATTGTAGTTACATTGGTATCTATTATGGGTAACATTGGGAAAGCCGCTGCAGTTGTAATAATGGTCTTTCAAATTGCAGGGGCAGGAGGACTTTATCCTGTAAAAACCTTACCTCAGATATTTGGAGTACTAGAACCACTTTGGCCTTTTACATATGCTATAAATGGATTCAGGGAAGCTATAGCAGGACCTATTTGGAGTAATGTGTATAAGGATTTTCTCACTTTAATGGCTTTTGCAGGTGCATTTTTGATTATTGCTGTCTTAAAAAAGCCTCTTCACAAATTAACTGATAAAGCAGAGGGTGAATTCAAAGAATCAGGCTTATAGTAATACCAACAATTATATAATTAACTTGATAACAAATAATTATAGTATAATATGTTTATATGATAATGCAGTTAAATTGGAAGCTTTTAATGGAGATTTTTATAAGAAAGCTTCATATATGGCAAAAGATAAAAATGTAATATGGACAACTTTATTACAGAATTATTTATGAGCTAGATAAATTATGAGAGATGAGGTTATAATTTGATTATAAATTAATTGAAATCAAATAGAGGTATAATCATATGAATACAAGTTTTCATACTATTGACATGGAGACATGGCCAAGAGCACACACATATAATTATTTTACAAAAACGGTATCAACACTTATTTATTCTATTAACGTAAAGGTTGATGTTACAATCCTTAAAGATACATTAAAAAGTAAAGGCTTAAAATTCTTTCCTACATATCTTTATTTGGTAACCAGAGCTATTGGAAAACACCAGGAATTTCTTATGGCAATTCAAGATGATATGTTAGGATATTGGGATTGTCGAACTCCTTTTTATCCAATATTTCACAAAGATGATAAAACAATAACATTTCTTTGGACGGAATATGATGAGGATTTTGAGGTGTTTTATAAAAATTATATTTCAGACATGAAACAGTATGGGAAGAGTCATGGTATTATGTTATCAAAGGAAGCACCACCTTCTAACAACTATATCATATCTTGTATTCCGTGGTTTAGTTTTAATAGTTTATCAATGCAATTGCAAAATGCAAAAAATTATTATGCACCAATTTTTGAATCTGGTGGATTTACTGAAACAAATGGTATAATTATGATGCCTTTATCTATTACAGTTAATCATGCTGCAGTAGATGGTTATCATATAAAGATGCTTTTAGATGAATTACAATGGACAATGAATCATCCTGAAGTGTGGATTAAAGGTACAGAAGTATAAATTTAACTAACACAAAAGTGACAATAATATTTCACAATATTCTTATTTTGTCTATCATCAGCAGGCAATCCAATTTCATCTTCAACCTTCTTCGGTGTTAATATTTTATTGCCAATATATAGTGGTTTGTTTAATAAGATGCTCAGTAGTTTTGCGAAAGTGTTTAGATAACTTTTTTATATTATTAGAATTTATAACAAGGTGCATATCATTATTTGAGGGTTCGTAATAGCGTTCTTGTATCATTCCATCATTCATATGCAAGCCATATTTATAAAAAAATGGATGCCAATAAGCAGGTACTTTATATGGGCAACAATGTAAATAACAACAAAGATACAAATATTTATACAAATAAGCATACCAGCCATAACGGTTATGTTTAAAACTATCCACAACTAAATTGTAATTTGTGGAGTTATTTCAAATTATCTTATTTTGTTCCATATATAATTCTCCATAAAAGTTCTTCACATTATATTGTATGATATTAACTCATATTGTTCTTAATTATTTCTACCAATTTTATAATTTTATTATGGAATTAATGTTTTCTATTACTGGGTATAAAGACATATTTATTAATCAAATATTAATTATTATATAAAAATTTAAAATATGTATTATTTATAACTAAAAAATAAACTTATACTTCTGACATTTTTACAACCACAAGCACGATTAAATATTTTGACAAGTCTTAGTAGAAAATATTTAAATGCGCCTATTTATTGTAAAAATATCTATACGTATAAGCTTATTTCAAGTTAGATTACTATATATAGTACTTTTAAGTAAAATTTGAACTTATACAAGGTGAATATGCTGCCAAAATTGAAGCCACATTTAAAATTTTTTTATAGTAGTGAAATTTGGCAGCATACTCCGCTGTATATGTAAACTTTTTACTTACAACTCTATTTTCTAAAATGCTGGAATTATGCTTCCATTATATTTTTCCTGTATAAACTTCTTAATTGATGGATCGTTAACAGCCTTTGCTAATGCCTTAATATAAGGTTTGTCTTTATTTTCTTTTTTAACAGCAATTATATTGGCATAAGGTGAATCCTTAGATTCTATGGCAATAGCATCTTTAAGTGGATTTAACTTTGCTTGAAGTGCATAGTTTGTATTTATAACTGCTGCATCTACTTCTGTTAAAGTTCTTGGAAGTTGTGGTGCATCAAGTTCCTGGAATTTTAAGTTTTTCTTATTTTCAGTTATATCCAATTTTGAAATAAGATCTCCGCTCTTTACTTTTATAATTCCTTCATGAGCCAATAACTTTAATGCTCTTGCACCATTTGTAGGATCATTTGGTATTGCAATTTCAGCACCATTTTTCAAATCTTTTAAACTCTTGATTTTATTAGAATAAACTCCCATAGGTTCAAGATGTACTTTTGCTACATAATCTAAATTTGTATTGTTCTTTTTATTGAATTCATTTAAATATGGAATATGCTGAAAGAAGTTTGCATCTATATCTCCTGAATCCAAAGCCTTATTAGGAGTTACATAATCTGTAAACTGAACTATTTGTAAATCGTACCCTTGTTTCTTCAGTATAGGTTTTACCTTTTCTAATATTTCAGCATGAGGCTGTGGAGATGCTCCTACTTTTATTACTTTTTTGTCGTCACCTTTACTACTGCTTGAAGAACTTGTACTGTTTTGAGCACCACATCCAGCTAATGCCAAGATCAATGTTAGTGATAAAATAACTGTAATTAATTTTTTCATTTTGCTTCCCTCCAATTATAAAATAATAGACAATTTCTAAGCATTAAGCTGAAATATAAAATTTTCATATCATATTTTCAATTTAAAACCAAATAAAGCTCGAGGAACAACCTCGAGCTAAAAATCTCAATGATCCTCTCATCTTCCAGCTTATGCTGCAGGAATTAGCACCACTATACTATTAAAAATAGTATTGGTTGCCGGGCTTCATAGGGCCAGTCCCTCCACCTCTCTTGATAAGTTAATATTAAATTTTGTTAACTTGTGATTTACATTATAACAGCGAAATTTAAAGATGTCAACAACATTATTGCTATTTTATCGCAATTTTCCCTGCAACTATCATATATATACTTATAACTGCAAGAATTACTAAAATTGTTACTACACCTTTTTCTATATTTGTAAAAGCAGTTGTATTTCCCTCTTTTCTAGCTTTATAAAAAACTAAAATTCCACCTGAAAATAATATAGTAAGAAGAAGCATATAACTTAAGCCTGCTGCATATATAAGCCAAACTGCATATATAACTGACAATCCCGATATAGCCATATCTCTAATTCTTGTATTATCACCTGCAATATATGTCTCCTTAGTAATAGTTAATTTTAGAGCATACAATGCACTAAAAAAATATGGTACTAATACGGCAGAACTTGCAATAGCGTATAGTATCTGATACGAACTTTTAGAAAAGAAAGCCCATATTAAGAAAACTTGAGTTACTATATTTGTAACCAAAAGCGCATTTTTAGGTGCTCCATTTGCATTTTCTTCTGTAAAAAACTTTGGAAATGCTTTACCTTTGCCTGCAGAATATGACAATTCTGAACATATCAAAGTCCATCCAAGAAATGCACCTAATAATGATATTATTAAACCTACATTTACTACTACAGCACCCGATTTACCAACCATATATTCTAGTGCATATGCCATAGAAGGGCTCTTTAATCCAGCCAATTGAGCTTGTTCCATTGTACCAAGTGCCAATAATGATACTAAAACATAAATAATAAGTACTCCTAGTAATCCTACTATAGTGGCTTTACTGATATCCTTTCTTACTTTTGCTTGCTTTGAAAATACAACTGCACTTTCTATACCAATAAATGCCCACAAGGTTATAAGCATTGTACCCTTTACCTGTGTCAATACGCTTCCAAGATTAGTGCTCATATTTCCCCAAAAATCCAAGTTGAATATATTAACTTTAAACATAATTATTGATACTATTATAAATACAAATATAGGTATAAGTTTTCCAATAGTAGTTAAAACGTTTACCCATGCAGCTGTTTTTACACCTTTTAATATAAGTGCATTAACACCCCATATTAATATAGATTCACCTATTAGCGCAGATAAATTGTTTCCATTTCCAAATACAGGAAAGAAATATCCTATTGTACAAAAAAGCATAACCAAATATGAAACATCGCCTAACATCGAGCTAACCCAGTGTCCCCAAGCACAATTAAATCCTGTATATTCTCCGAAACCTTCTTTAGCATAGCTATATATACCGCAGTCCAAATCTGGTTTCCGCTGAGATAAATTTTGAAATACATAACCAAGTGTAAACATTCCAACTCCAGTAATAATCCATGCTATAATAATTGCACCTGGACTTGCTACCTTTGCCATATCTGCTGGAAAAGAAAAAGCCCCACCACCAATTATAGAACCAATTACTAATCCAATTAAAGGTACAAGTCCCAATTTTCCTTCTCCTTGGTTTTGTACACTACCTTCTATACTACTTTGCATACTAACACTCCTCCTTATAAACATCAATAATCTTTTGTAAAACTAAGTAAGCGTTAACTTTGTGACTTTCATATAAAAATTTCTAAATTTGATACTTATTTTTGAATAAAATATGCGGTAACTTTATGTCTAGAAATCATTTTTATTTATAAAATTACTGCCAGATAAATTATATATGGCAGTAATTTTATAATCTAACATTTCCTTATCTCAACTTTACTTTATTAGTAAATTCCCTATGCTATATAGATATTTACTAAGTAAGATAATAAATATACTTTTGTTAAATATTCATTATGCTATACAAACACTACAGCATATAATATATTTTTAATTAGATTGCATTTGTTCGTTAAAATTATACTGTTATGGTTGTACCAGTCAAACCCATTATGGATTCTTTAGCTTTTTCAAGTGAAGTAATGACTGCTATTCTCCCTAGTTTTGATTGTACAAAAGATAATGCAGCTTTAACTTTTGGAAGCATGGAACCTGGTGCAAAATGTCCTTCCTCAATGTATTTTTCAGCTTCATCTACTGTCATTTTTAAAATATTTTTCTGATTTGGTTTACCAAAATTAATTGATACTTGTTCTACTGCAGTTAAAATAACTAATTTATCTGCATTGAGCAATTCTGCGATTTTTTCTGAAGCAAAATCTTTATCAATTACTGCAGGAACTCCTTCAAGGTTTCCATTTCCCTTATCAACTACAGGAATGCCGCCACCGCCTACCGTGATAACAACATGTCCAGCATTAACTAGAGTTTTAATTACAGGTTCTTCGATCACAGTTTTAGGAAGTGGTGAAGGAACTACTCTCCTCCATCCTCTGTTTGCATCTTCTTTCATAACATATCCTTTTTCATCCATAAGTTTTTTCGCTTGTTCTTCTGTAAAAAATGACCCTACAGGTTTAGTTGGATTTCTGAAAGCTGGATCGTTTTCATCTACTACAACTTGAGTAATTACTGTAGCAATTTCCTTACTTAATCCTCTTTTTTTCATTTCTTCTTTTATTGCCTGCTGAAGTTGATATCCTATATATCCCTGACTCATTGCGCCGCATTCTGGGAAAGGCATAATTGGATTTTTTTCATTTACTGCTGCAGCTGTTTCATATGCAGCAACTAACTGCCCAACCTGAGGTCCATTTCCGTGTGCTATTACTACTTCATGACCTTCTTCAATAAGGTCAACAATTGGTTTTGCCGTTTCTATACATGTTTTTAGTTGTGTTTCAGCTGATTTGTCATTAGGATTAGCCTGCAGTGCATTTCCACCTAATGCTACTACTATTTTTGACATATTTTACTTCTCCTTTCTAACTAATCTCCAAGTGTAGCAACCATAACTGCTTTTATAGTATGCATTCTGTTTTCTGCTTCATCAAATACTACTGAATGCTTTCCTTCAAATACTTCATCTGTAACTTCCATTTCATTTAAGCCAAATTTATCATGTATCTGTTTCCCCACTTTAGTTTTTAAATCATGGAAAGAAGGGAGACAATGTTCAAATATTACCTTTTCATTTCCTGTCTTCTCTATCATTTCTTTATTTATCTGATATGGTTTCAAAAGCTTTATTCTCTTTTCCCATACTTCATCAGGTTCTCCCATAGATACCCATACATCCGTATAAAGAACATCTGCATCTTTTACACCTTCATCAATATTATCAGTTATTGTGATCTTTGCTCCTGTTTCCTTTGCTACATTTTTGCATTTAGTTAACAATTCTTCTGATGGAAATAATTCTTTAGGACTAACTATTCTAAAATCCATACCCATTTTTGATGCACCAATCATAAGTGCATTTGCTACATTGTTTCTTCCATCTCCAGAATATACAAACACCATCTTGTTATATGGTTTATTCAAATGTTCTTTTGCAGTAAGGAAATCTGCCAATACTTGAGTAGGATGGTCAGCATCTGTAAGGCCATTCCATACTGGGACTCCTGAATATTTAGCCAAATCTTCAACTGTTTCCTGTGCAAATCCTCTATATTCTATGCCATCAAACATTCTTCCAAGTACTCTTGCAGTATCTGCTGCTGACTCTTTCTTGCCCATTTGGCTTCCAGTTGGTCCTAAATATGTTACATTTGCTCCTTGATCCTTTGCTCCAACTTCAAATGCACATCTTGTCCTAGTTGAATCCTTTTCAAACAATAGAACTATATTCTTTCCTTTAAGTTTTTTTTGCTCCGTTCCAGCATACTTTGCCCTCTTGAGATCTGCTGCAAGATCAAGCATAAAATTTATTTCCTTTGTTGTAAAATCCATTAGTGTTAAAAAATTTCTGTTTCTTAAATTGTACATTTAACTACCTCCTATATTGATTATGATTTATTCTAGAATGTAAGTTTCAAAATAAATCAAGATAATTCAAAAAGTTCTTAAAATAATTTTTTTAAATTTACTATCTTCAATACAGTACTTGCACAGAATGATTTACGCATAGAAAAATAGAAATTACTATAGGAACTTAATCCTATAGTAATTTCCAAATAAATTTTATCCCATCTATTCTATTTTACACAAACCTATAGATGTTCCCTAAATTTTAACCTTAGAAATTTGAGCTTTCAATTTATTAGCACAATCACTTGCTTTAATTACTTCATCTAATACAATACAATCTCCAATTTCTTTGATTACTTTTCCCTGCTCGCCAATCCATTCGTTAGTTATTTCAGAATTTTATCTGATTCTGCGATAATTTTGGTTTTGGATTCCTTCATTATTAAATCATAAGAAATAAAATAACTAATATTATATTGTGTTTGATACTTCTCATAAATTGCACTCCTCGTATAATAAGTTTATAACTAATTAAAGAACTATTATAGACTTATTTATTTTTTATATTTCCATATAGATTAAAGAATCTATTTTATTTTTCTAGTGGTGATTCTTCCAACAAGCAAGATTTATTTATAAGAATAATTTATTTATCCTGACATTTAAATATAAGGCCTTCAAAAAACTTATTTATAGAAACCTTTCCTCCTATTTTCCTTTTATGATTTATATAATCCATTTCAGCTTTTACATTGGTAAAATCAAAAAGTGCATTTGCATATGTATGAAAAGTATCATCAGCATAATCTTCTATACCCATATTGGCTGTATTAGTAAGTCCTACTTTTATTGCCCTTCTTATCCTTTGCTTTACAACCTGGGCATTATCTCCCAAATAGTTTTTCAAATCATCTAAATTGCATTCTACAAAATTTCTATTATTCTTCATAAGATATAAACTTATCTTGACTATATCATTTGTACCTTTTTCTCCGAGCATACCAAGCATACCTAGAATATGCTTTACTTTGACCAGATTCTCATTTTCAGTTTTGTCAACATTTTTACTTTTATTTGAAGTTTTAAGCATTTTCTTTATATTAGACAGCATATTCTCCATTTCTACCCTTTCTGCTACTTTTGAAATTACTTTTTTAACCTCAATCTTATTTATTGGCTTATTTATAAAAAATTCTATTCCTGCTTCATAAGACTCTGCTCTTAAATCACTATCTAATACTTGAGATATCATAATAAAACAAATGCTTGAATCCAAGCTTTTAAGTTTTCTTACAAGAACATTTCCATCCATTTCAGGCATAAGAAGATCTGCAAGTACAATATCAGGTTTAAGTAAAAGTATGTCATTAAAAGCATCTTCACTATTGCATGAACTTCCTATAACTTCAAAATTAACATCTTCTTCTATTATCATAGTTAATATTCTAACTATGCTTATATCATCATCTACAACATAAAATCTCATCCTGATCACCTTCTATCCCATGTTCTTTTATTTTTATAGTAAACTCTGTGTCCTTTTTCTTTTGAAACAATTAATATAAATTAACTTGCCCTCTCAAATTTCATAAAACCAGCCGTAAATCCCATTGCAGGACTAATAAATTCTGCTTCATATGCTTGTACATTTCCTGAAACAGGCATTGCTACTGCAAGCTCTCCAAGACAAGACATCATTAAATACATTATGAATGCTCCAATTATATATGCCGCTACAGCACCCCCCGGGCCGGCTTTATTGATAACGTTTCCAAAAGCTAAAAAAATACCCGTTCCTATTATTGCACCAACTGTATACATCTGAATATGTCTACTCACCATACTTCTTTCAAGTCCTTTTGATTTATCAAGTATCTCTCTTCTATATCGTTTTCATTTGCATCCATATTATTTCCTCCCTGATTTAATTTATAAAACATCAAAAATAAATCATTTCCTCAAATTTCACAATTAATCATATTTTATTATAAAATGTAAGCTTCAAAATAAATCAAGATAATTCAAAAAAGTTCTCAAAATAAAATTTTAAGAACTTTTAATTTAATACTATGCTATTTTTTATTCATCCTAGCATTTAAGTACGAGCCCTTCAAAAAATTTATTTACAGAAACTTTTCCTCCTATTTTTCTTTTATGATTTATATAATCTATTTCAGGCATAAGAAGATCTACAAGTACAATATCAGGTTTAAGTAAAAGTATGTCACTAAAAGTATCTTCACTATTGCATGAACTTCCTACTACTTCAAAATTAACATCTTCTTCTATTATCATAATTAATATTCTAACTATGCTTATATCATCATCTATAACATAAAATCTAATTCTGATCACCCTCTATCTTATCTTCTTTTATTTTTATAGTAAACTCTGTGCCTTTTTTTTCTTCTGAAACAACTGATATTGAACCTTGAAAAACATCATTTACAATGCCCTTTACATGAGTAAGACCTATTCCTCTGCATATATCTCCTGTTTCTTTATTAAATTTTGTTGAAAATCCAGGATTAAAAACATAATCTAAATTCTTATTTTTTATTCCTGATCCATTATCTGACACTACAAAAATACATTCGCCTTGTCTTTTACTAATAACAATTCTTATATAGCCATTTTTTCTCTTTTCCATAGATTCAATGCTATTGTAAATTAAGTTTCTTATAATTGAAACCAAGTAATAATGTTTCTCTACACTAAAATTATCATATATCTTAAAATCCAAGTATACATTTAACTTATTTCTTCTTATATGTTCTTTTACATCGGCTTCAACAATATTCATAATGTCCTTAATGTTCATCTTAACATTATCATATTTTTTATCAAATATTTCTTCTAACCCTTTTATGACACTTGCATAATCTTTTTTTATTTCATGGACATCCTTTGCCACATCCAGAGATGCATTTTGAAATTCAATTGGATAATTATTTTCAGATAATGTCTTATAAAGATAGTAAGCCTTTTTCATAACCCTCTCAATATCTGTTTTATTTTTATTCATAAAATATACTTCACTTTTAATTTTTGAAGTAATAAGTATCAACTTTCTATATCTCTTCTCGTGTTCCTCCCTTACAAGTAAAAAATTATAATATCTAAACAACAGTATTACACCTACTGCTATTGTAGATCTTATAAAAGCTATAATTACCAAGTCTTGAAACATACTATACTTATACCCTTTGAAAGCCATAAGTGAACTTAGTTCTAAAACATTACCAATAAAATCACTTAAAACAGTTGAAACAAAAAAATTAGTCAAATTTGCCTCTATTTTCTTCCAATATAGAAAATAATATACCATTCCATATGTAAAATAAAATAAGATATCAGTAAAAACTGGACTTACTATTTGATGTAAACTAGTATTGCTTATGTACATAATAAGTCCTCTATAAAGTGGTGAAGCTATTCCAACTACAGCTGTTAAATAAAGAGGATTAATTTCCCTATTAAAATAGAAAAGAATAGGCAGCATAATTACAGATAATGTTATTGTAAAACCAGGTGCAAATAAATTGAAATACACCTGTGAACTAAGAGCAATGCATGCAGCAATAATAAAAACAGTCTTTATCTTTTTCATAATATCATCCTTTTTTATATTTTAAATATCTTATCATATTAAGATTAATATCAATTTTTTACATTTTATAATTATTTTCCACCTTTATTTTATATTGTCGAATTTTTTATGTCTATATTTTTACACTATTTTCACAGAACAAATCCATAAAAAATTATAATTCATTAAAGCCACATTTAGGATAAACTAGTTATCCTGTGGTTCTTTATTTTATATGGGAAATGTATAAAATAAATATTAGACATAGTAATTGAAAAATATTAAATAGCAAGTTCAGTGGAGGAATTAATATGAAAATAGGAGTTATAATGGGTGGAATATCTTCTGAAAGAGAAGTTTCATTAAATTCAGGTAAAGAAATAGTAAACTGCTTAGATAAAAACAAATATGAAGTTGTACCTATTGTTATAGATAAAAAGAGAGATGTACTTGAAAAAGTAAAAGATATAGATTTTGCATTTATTGCACTTCATGGTAAATTTGGTGAAGATGGTACTATACAATCAGTACTTGAAACCATGGATATACCTTATTCAGGCTGCGGACCTTTGACAAGTGCCATTTGCATGGACAAAGACATGAGTAAAAAAGTCTTAAAATCCGCAGACATAAATACCGCCAAATGGATTTGTATTAAATCTATAGAAGAAATTGATTACGATAAATTGGATGAGATAGGCTATCCTGTAGTTGTAAAACCTAACTGTGGTGGTTCAAGTGTTGCTACTAATATAGTTAAAAGGAAAGAAGATATTGAAAGCAATGTAAAGTTAGCCCTAGATTACGATACTGAAATTGTCATTGAAAAATATATACAGGGAGATGAGATAACATGCTGTATGTTAAAAGGTAAAACTCTTCCTGTAATTGCAATAAAGCCCAATGCAGAATTCTTTGACTACACTGCAAAATATGCAGACGGTGGTTCTGATGAAATAGTTGTAGAACTTGAAAAATCTCTTCAAGAAAAAGTTGAAAAAATATGTGTTCAATGCTGGAAAGTTCTCAAATGTAAAAGCTATGCAAGGGTAGATATGATAGTTGAAAATGGTGTTCCTTATGTGCTTGAACTAAACACTTTACCAGGCCTTACAAAAAATAGTCTATTTCCTAAGAGTGCAGGTGGAGTTGATATATCCTTTTCCCAACTACTAGATAAAATAATTCAATATTCACTCTAATTTGAATTACATTCATAGACATCAATAGATTATTACTCAACTTTCGCAATTTAAAAATATTGCGACGCAATTAATTCACAATGCACGATGCACAGTTCACAATTAAGGATGATTTTCTTCCGTTAAAACTTCAGAAAATCTAAAATATAGCACCATTGAAGCAAAGCTTCAATAAGCTTTAAATTTAAAATTTTTCGCAGCACAGCGGAGAAAAATCTACCGAAATTGTGCATTGTGAACTGTGAATTGTGAATTCATTTAGGCCGCAATATTTTTATATTAAGTCAAAATTTTATATGTGCGAAGGTTAAGATTATTATTGATTGGATAATATCTATCAATATCGAAAGGAGAATGTGTTTTGTTTAAAGATTACAGACCTGTATGGGAAGAAATTAATTTAGACAATCTTGTATATAATATACGTCAAATAAAACTGAAAGTTGGTAACAATAAAGGACTGATAGGTGTTGTTAAAGCTAATGCCTATGGTCATGGAGCTTTGGAAGTATCACAGGTTTTATTAGAAAATGGAGTAAATAGATTGGCCGTATCTGAATTAGATGAAGCAATAGAACTTAGAGAAAATGGAATTAAAGCTCCCATAATGATACTTGGCATAGTCCCAGATACTTTTTTGAATGACATAATAGATTATGACGTAGAGCCAGTAGTGCCTTCTTATGAATATGCAAGTAAATTATCAAAGGTAGCTAAAAGTAAATGGAAAACTGCAAAAATACACATTGCAGTAGACACTGGAATGGGAAGAATAGGATTTCAGCCAAATGAAAATAGTATAAAAGAAATATGCAACATAAGTAAGCTTCCAAATATAGAAATACAAAGCTTATTTTCTCATTTTTCCACTTCAGATGAAAAAGACAAAACATATTCACATGAACAATTTGAAAAATACAAAACATTTTACAATGAGCTCATAAATAAAAAAATAAAAATAGACCTAAGAAATATCGCAAATAGTGCAGCTATAATGGAATTGCCTGATACCTATTGTGATTCAGTTAGGCCAGGAATAATAATTTATGGATACTACCCTTCAGATGACGTAGATAGAAATGACCTAAGTATAAAACCCGTAATGAGTTTGAAAGCTAAAGTAGCTTACGTAAAGACATTAGAAGCCGGAAAATACGTTGGCTATGGAAGAAAGTTCAAATCTGAAAGAAAAAGTATAATAGCTACACTTCCAATAGGATATGCAGATGGCTATACTAGAATGCTTTCAGGTAAAGCAAAAGTAATAGTCAATGGTAAATTTGCACCAATAGTTGGTAGCATCTGTATGGATCAATGCATGATAGATGTTACAGATGTAGGTGAAGTAAATGTAGGCGATGAGGTAATACTCATGGGTGAAAAAAATGGATTGAAATTTGATGCAGAAGATATAGCTAAAATAATTGGAACTATAAGTTATGAAATACTCTGTTCCATAAGCAGAAGAGTTCCAAGGGTATATATAAAAGACGGAAAAATAATCAAAATTAGAAATTACCTGAAATAAATATAGAGTTTCTAACTTAAAAATTAACTTATACGCAGGCATATTTTTACAACAATGAAGCTCTTTTAAATTTTTTTCTTAGCCTTATCAAAACATTTAACGAGCTGAAGGTTGTAAAAATATTCGGAGTATACATTGATTTTTCGTCTAGAAACTCTATTCTTTAGTGGGCATGTCTATGATGCAAGTCTGGAGTATGTGGATGACAATGTTCCATTCTCTCATGAACGTGATAGTGAGTGTGATACACACTATCAGGTATACCAGGATGATGATGATTGTGATGTCCATCTGTATGACAATGCCTGTGTTCATGAGCCATATACAAATGGACATGCATGTGACTGTGATTTTCCCTTATAATAAGAACCGTTCCTGCAATCATAAGAGGAAGTGCAAATGCAAAGGTAACACCTGGAACTTCTCCTAACAAAATAAAAGACAAAATAGTACTTATAAAAGGTGCTGCACTAAAAAAAGCACTAGTTCTAGCACTACCTAAATTTCTCATTGCAAATACAAACAAAACTGTACTAAATCCATAGCTTAAAAATCCAAGCAGCAGTGCCATAAGAACTATTTTAAAATCCGGCAAATAATTTCCTAAAATCATTGACAAAATTAATGAAAATGTCCCTGCTCCCAATCCTTTTACTATAACTATTGTATATGGATTTTTAGCAGATATGTTTCTTGTAAAATTATTATCTATCCCCCAACATACGCAGGCAAGTATTATTCCCAAGGCCCCTAAAGATATTCCCCACTGACCGGCAAAATTCCAGGATAAAATTATACTGGCAGAGAGTATACATACTATAGCGGTACCAATTTTCTTGCCAATGTTCTCTTTAAAAAATAGTGCTGCAATAATTGTGGTAGCTGCACCTTCAAAATTCAAAAGCAACGATGCAGTAGATGCTGGAGTTACTTTTAAACTTATCATTTGAATTATAGGTCCTAAAATTCCTCCAAAAATAACAGCTCCTAAAAGCCATGGAAAGTCTCTTCTAGTTAACCCTGCTTCGTCTATATTTTTTTTGTATAAAATTTTTTCTAATGTTTGAAATGTTAAAAGCCCTGCACCGCTTCCAATATATAAGAGAGCAGCCAGAAGAACTGGATCTATTTGTCCAAGAAGGATTTTTGAAATAGGTGCACTGGCTCCAAAAAGTAGTGCAGAAAAAAGAGCTTGAAATATTGGATATAATTTAGTATTCCTCATTTATAACACCCCTAATTTAAAAATTATTCCCAAAATTTATCAATGGCATTATTCAAATTATCTAAGACCTGTGTATCATTTTTTTCAACTGCATCTTTCACACAATGATTGATATGATCTTTCAGTATTATTTTTCCTGTGTTATTAAGTGCAGATCTCACCGCAGATATTTGAATAATAACTTCACTACAGTCTCTTCCTTCTTCCACCATACGCTTTACGGCCTCCAGATGTCCAATTATCCTAGACAGCCTATTTACAACTGCTTTATTATTTGGATGGTTATTTTTTTCCATATAAACATCTCCTTATCCCCCTATAGGGGTTATTTTAATTATAATACATCATACTTTTATTGTAAATAGTATATAAAAAACAAGCCCCTTATGGGGCCTAGTCTCTACCATCTTAACGTGCATCCAGTTTTATACTCAAATTCTTTCTTTACATTCTCCATATTTTCTACATTCCCATCTTCCAATTTTAATTCCACACTTAAATCGCTGCTATTAAAAGACGGATTTTTCTTCAAATCTATGCCTTTACTTTTACAAAGTATAGATGCAATTTGCAATATCTCATTTTGATTTGCACTATTTGCTACTTTCATATTCCACCCTGTAAGATGAACTAATTCCTCTATATTTTTTTCATATTTCTTACCAATTACAGGACTTATAAATGTAAGTTCTATATATCTTCCCTTAGAATTTGACTTTATACTTTTTTTGTAAGGCCTAAACTGTTCTCTTTCAAAAGTTTCATCTATTGTATTTAAAGCTTTATTTTGTTCCATCATTTTACACTCATCTTCAGCTTTAATAATCGTACTATCTTTTAGAGCTATTCCTGGAGATTGTACTAATACCTGAAGTCCTGTAATGTTTTCAATTTTATCTAATTTTTCTTTTTCCACCTTACATTTAGAATTTAACATAACTACAACCTGATTTTCTGCTAACCTATAAGAGATTTTTTTAATAGATGCATCCTGTAAATTTATCCTTACAACTTCGGAAACTGCATTTATATTTACAGCATTATTTATTTCTACCTTCCACTTAACCTCTTCTTCAAATTTTTTTATCTCTTCATATATATCCTTATCTACTACAGCTGGAAAATCAAAATTTAGAATCACCTTTTTCTCGTCACATATAAAGCTAATTTTTTTTGTATTAAATTTATTAAAGTATTTGTCTGCAGTCTCTTTTAATTCATTTAATTTAATCCCACTATTTTTTAAACTCTGAGAGACCTTATCCTCAGGATTGGTTTTAAATAAAAACAATCTTCTTGTATCACTTTCAAAATAAGGACATTCTACTATAATTCTTTGAAAATCTTCTAAAGCATTTTTTACCTTGTTATTTCCCTTCCATATAAATATAAGTTCTTCTAATGTAAAAAGTCTTTCACCGTAATTATAAAGCACAAACTCCCATAACCTTTTTACATTATTTTCATCCATTTCTTCACAACAGTTCATAACTTTATCAATACTTTTTTTCCACTGTTTTCTTGGATTTTTTATATTTATCTCATAGATTTCACTGCACTTAGGTGCATATACCCTTCCTCTTACATCTTTTGAAAGCTCTTTTGACAAGTTTTCCACTACCTCTTCATTCCCGTGAACTAAAAATATGTTTTTAGGTGTTAAAAAATCTATAAGAGATTTTATTTCATATTTATCACTGTGGGCGGAAAGTCCTACTTTTTCTACCTTGCAATTTACAGGAACAGTTTTTTCATTTATGTAAAGTTTTTTGTCCTCTTCTTCATCTAAAAGATTTAGCAGCTTTCTTCCAGGGGATTCCTCATCCTGATATCCTGTTATAACTATGTACCCATTTTCCATAGGAGCTATTTTTTCTGCATAATATTGGCTGTACCCTCCAGTAAGCATTCCCGAACTTGACACTATTACACAAGGCTTGTCGTCTTTTAGTATATCTTCTCTAAGTTTATTATTATCTACTGCAATTATATTGTCATCATAAAAAGGTTCAATTCCCCTAAGTATCTTTTTTCCTAAAGAATTTTTAAGATACAGCGGATTTAATTTGTAGGTTCTGTTTATATCCTTTATCATACCGTCTACATAAACTTTAGTATCTTTTAATATCTTTTTATTTACTGCTTTTTTTATAATAAGGAGCACTTCTTGAGCCCTTCCAAGGGCGAAAGCAGGAATAAGCATTTTTCCCTTTTTTTCTATGCAGTCATTTATTATATTAATGAGTTTTTCCTCTTCCACTTCTCTATTTGAATGAAGTCTATCTCCATAAGTGGATTCAAAGATTGCTGCATCTGGCCTTAATTTTGGAACTTTCAACCCTTCCACAGTTTTTTGTGAAAATATTGAAAAATCTCCAGAATAAAATAATGATCCCTCTGGAGTTGTAATATAAATACAAGCAGCTCCCGCTATATGACCTGCTGTATAAAAAGTGAGTTTTATATTTTCAAATATAGAAAATTCCACCATATAGTTTATTGGGAACACACGATTTAGCATGCTTATAACATCGCCTTCCGCGTAAAGCGGAATTTCTCCTTCCCTATTCTTCATTATTTTTAAACTATCATACAAAAGTACTTTCATTAAATCCTTTGTCATTCTAGTTGTATATATTCTAGCCCCTGGATATTCCTTACTTATTATAGGCAGAGAACCTATGTGATCCATATGGGCATGACTTACAATTATAACATCTACTCCTCCCTGATCTTGAATTGATTTAAAATCCGGCAGGGTGTCTTTAGAGGAACTTTGTCTTATGCCGCAATCAAGAAGTATATTTTTATTATATATGTGCAAAAGGATACAACTTCCCCCTACTTCTCTAGCTCCTCCTAAAAATGAAATGTTCATGTTCGTCTATCACCTCTCTTTTTTTAGCCTCTATAACTCTATAATTATTATATCCTATAGAACTACAAAGTAAAAATTAGATTTGCTATTTTATGTACTTACTTAAGATTTATACATAAAATATACTGTGATTAATTTTATAGGAGAAATCATGAGTTATAGAGATACTTCATCCTACTCTAGAACTTCAGCTGTAAACTATGCAGTAAAGTACGCTCTCACCCCCAATCCAAGCTATAAATATTTTTCCATATACCAAACTATCGGTGGTGACTGCACAAATTTCACTTCACAGTGCTTGCATGCAGGAGGAGCGCCTATGGTCTTTTCAGGTAAAAACACCTGGTGGTATAACATTCGAACTAATAAATGGTCAGTTTCCTGGGCTGTAGCAGGTTCTCTTTACTGGTATTTAAAAGTTAACGCTGAAAAAAATTCCTACAGTATAAAAGGAAGAGAAATGCCTTCTATTTCTTCTCTTCAGATAGGTGACTTAATATTTTATCGAAATGGTAAAGGTGCAATAGCTCACTCTGCCATTATTACTTCTTTTCGTAACGGACGCCCACTCATATCCCAGCATACTTTTAATGCCTTAAACATAACTTACGTAAAAGATTGGGCATCTAAAATGCACTTTATGAAAATATGGTTATAAGATTTTGTTTACAATGCCTATCATAAAAGTATATAATATCCCTATGTAAATAAGAAAAATAGGTGGTTTGATAAACATGATAGCAGTTATAGTAAACTTTGTTTCCATAATAATAGGAAGTATAATCGGAATATTTTTAAAAAATGGTATACCAAAAAAAGTTAAAGAAAGCGTTTTTAGTGGACTTGCTTTATGTGTTCTATACATTGGAATTTCAGGTTCCTTAAAGACAAATAACGTACTTACTCTTATAATATCCATAGTAATAGGTACAATTTTAGGAGAACTAATAGATATAGATAGACATATAACAAATCTAGGAAACTTAATAGAAAGTAAATTTAAAACTAAAGGTGGAAAGATATCAGAAGGGTTCGTAACTTCAAGCCTTTTATTTTGTGTTGGAGCCATGGCAATAGTCGGATCTCTAGAAGCAGGTCTTGATGGAAATTACAAAACACTTTTTGCAAAATCCGTAATAGATGGAGTTTCCGCAATTATTTTTTCTTCTTCTCTAGGCATTGGTGTAATGATTTCATCTGTAAGTGTACTCATATACCAGGGTGCTATAACCCTTGGAGCAGTATTTTTAAAAAGTGTTTTGACGAGCTCAGTTATTGCTGATATGACTGGAATAGGCAGCCTTCTAATTATTGGACTTGCCCTAAATATGCTTAACATAACTAAAATAAAAATAGCAAATTTGCTTCCTTCAGTCTTTATGCCAATTTTTGCATACATAATTTATACTAACTTTCATCGTTTTTTATCCTATATTCCATTTTAAACATTGTAAATAGAAATTTAACACATAATGATAAATTTTTACTAGAAAGTTTCGTACGATTTTACTTCTAAAAATAAATGTATATTTTCTAACTTAAAACTCAACTTATATGCAGGAATATCTTTACAATAATGAAGTTTTTTTAAATATTTTGCATATAAGTCTTAGAAAAAAATTCGTAAAAACTTAGAACTTTTGAATTGTCTGAGGTACGAGTTTTCAAAAGTTCTTAGCTTTTTTAGAATTTTTACTTAGACTTATCAAAATATTTAATGAACTGAAGGTTGTAAAAGATATCCGGAGTATAAGTTGAGTTTTTGCTTAGAAACTTCTTTAAATATCTAAGATTATATCTTCTAAACTTCTTTTTGGTACATGATGAACTTTATTCTCATCTCTCCAGTACTTCACATCATTATTTGAATCCATAGGTTCTATAACCACTTGTTCCTTTGGCTTTCCAAGAGCTACTACCAATATAATTTCATACTTTTCATCTAAATTAAGATTTGATTTTAACTCTTTTTTATTCACATTTCCCAGCATGCATCCCCCAAATCCTTTTTCTACAGCTCCAAGTAAAATAGTTTGAGCTGCTATTCCAGGATCAAATGATGGACTTTTACTAATAGACGTGTCATCAAGTATAACAACGTAACCACTTGGTTTTTCTCCTTCTTCAGGTCCATTCCAATCCCTTAAGTATCCTGCCCAACCTAAAGTCTTAAATATTTTTTCATTATTATCTTCTGTATTTGATATAACGTATTTTAGTGGCTGCAAATTTGAACCTGATGCTGATAATCTTGCAAGGTTCACCAAATATTTTAAAGTTTCCACAGTTATTTTTTCATCCTGATAAAATCTTCTACAGGATCTATTTTTTAAAACTAGTTCCTTTATCATGTTCGTCCCTCCAAACTAATAACTTAATATTATTACAATTATCATATCTCTAAACAAATTGAATATCAATCAAATATAGTAAATACAAAGGTAACATTGAATTATATCTCACGTTACTATAAAATTATATATAGTAAATATTATTCATAAAAAGGGGGAGCTAGAATACAATGAAAGTTTTAGCATACAGTCATAGACAAGATGAAACTGAATATTTCAAAAAATTCAGTAAAAAATACGACGTGGAGGTTGTATTGTGTGATGATCCACCAACTATGAGAAATGCAGATTTGGCCAAGGGATTTGACTGCATCAGCATTATCACAACTAAAATTTCAGATAAATTAGTAGAAAAATTTCATGAAATTGGAGTAAAATTTATATCTACAAGAACGATAGGGTATGACCATATAGACATAAAAAAGGCGAAGGAACTAGGTGTCCATATAGGCAATGTAAACTATTCACCAAATAGTGTAGCAGATTATACAATCATGATGATTCTTATGGCTATAAGAAAAATGAAAGCTATTATGGAACGAAGTAATGTACAGGACTATTCTTTAAAGGGTGTACAGGGTAAAGAGCTGCACAATTTGACTGTAGGTGTTATTGGTACAGGAAGAATTGGCCGTGCAGTTATAAATCGCTTAAGTGGATTTGGTTGCAAAATATTAGCTTATGATTTATATGAGAATGAAGAAATAAAGAAGTATGTTACATATGTTACACTAGAAAATCTTCTTAAAAACAGTGATATCATTACGATGCATGCACCTGCAACAGATGACAATTATCACATGATAAATAAGGATTCCATAGCACTTATGAAAGATGGTACTTTTATTATTAATATAGCTCGAGGATCGCTTATCAATACTGAAGATCTTATAGATGCCATTGAAAATAAAAAAATTGGCGGTGCAGCTATAGATGTTATTGAAAATGAATTCGGTCTCTGCTATAACGATTTAAAATGTGAGATACTAAATAAAAGAGAAATGGCAATTTTAAAGTCTTTTCCAAATGTAATTGTTACACCTCACACAGCCTTTTATACAGACCAAGCTGTAAGTGACATGGTAGAACATTCTATTTTAAGTTGTGTTTTATTCATGGAAGGCAAAGAAAATCCATGGCAAATTGAATAAACAAAAGTTCTTATGCACTCTTCTTTTTTTCATAAAAGGAGAGCGCACTGATTTTAATGTTTGTTTATCTTATTTATAGAATATACAAAATTTATCAACTATCCTTAAAGGAAAATCAAGTTAAAATCTTGGTAAATCCTTTAAATTTTCAACATCCATAACATCAGGGTCAGCTACTAAATATTCTCCTCCATCTTTACCTTTAAATACGCCAACTCCTTCAATTATGTGTTCCCTTGCCATCATTATAGCGTGATTTAAAGGAATCACTTCTCCATTTTCAAGCAATACATCTGTAATTTTTCCATTTTTATCTTTTCTTACTTTAGTTATTTTTGAATTTTTCATTCTATACCTCCTGATTAGATATATCGTTTATATATATTTTGGGAGAAAACTCAATTACTTATACAAAATATTTTTTATCTTATGATTGCACAATTATAACTTCTTTAATCACAATTGAAGTTAATAATGAACTGAGTATTGTTATTGACAGTAAGAAATGTAAGTGATATATTTACAAGATAAGTTATAAATATATCACTTTGGAGGGGATTTTATGAAAAAAACTATTATTAAGAGTTCCATAGCATTTATAGTGATTTTTGCTTTATTTTTTATAGCATCAAGTAAATCAACTGTTCATGCATTAAATTGCTATACAGTAAGTTTGTCAAATTTTAAAGAGGTATCCAAAAACATTTATGTACAGCCAAATACTTCTGATAAAGATGTAAATAATATATTGAGTACCATTTCCAAATCTAAAAACATCGTGGCCAATTTATATGGAAGTTTCAATGCTAAACCTGTCTTTATAATTAGCAAAGATTCAACAGCCTTAAAAAAATTTGGTGTTGAAAATAAAACAGGAGCTACACAAAAAACTATACTAGGTAGTTATATAGTTCTGGGACCAGAGGGGTTAAATACTTATGTAATTTCTCACGAACTCACTCACAGTGAGTTAGCCTACAGGATTAATAAAAGTAAAAGTACAAAAATACCTGTGTGGTTTGATGAGGGAATGGCAATGCAAGTAGATAATAGACCTAAATACTGTGAAGGACAATGGATAAAGAAAACTCAAAATGGTACAAAGATACCTGATATGAAAACTTTAAATTCGCCTACACAATTTTATGCGTCTGATTTAGATACAAGAGTGTTAAATTACACTTTGGCAAAGCATGAAGTACATAGATGGTTATCTATTGTAGGTCAAAAAGGTCTATTACAGTTAATTGATGATATTAATAATGGTAATGATTTTTACAAGTCTTATAACACTATTGAAAAAGAGAATAGTAAAAAGTAAAATATGAGCAAATAGCAAATTTTGATTGTTTTTGAGGAGGTAATCACATTGAAAAAGAAAAATATATTAGTATTAACTGGAAGCCCAAGAAAGAATGGAAATAGTGACAGAATGGCAGCTGCTTTTATAAAGGGAGCTCTATCAATAGGACATGAGGTTGTAAAATTTGAAACAGCACGTAAAAAAATTAGTGGCTGCAAAGCCTGTGGGACTTGCTGGATCAAGGGGAAACCTTGTTCTTTTCAAGATGACTTTGATGAACTTTCACCTTTATTAGAAGCAGCAGATGTAATAGTAATTTCCACACCATTATATTGGTTTAGCTTTTCCTCACATATCAAAGCTGCTATCGATAAGATGAATGCTTATTTGAAAGAAAGTTGCAAACGCCATTTAAAAATCAAAGAGAGTGTATTGCTTGTATGTGGCGCAGACGAAGGAATAAAAATATTCGATGGAATAATAACAACCTATAGAGAAATTGCGGACTATATGAAATGGGAAGACAAAGGTTTACTTGCAGTACCAAATGTTAAAGAAAAAGGTGATATTGAGGGAACAGATGCTCTTGAGAAAGCAGAAAAGTTAGGAAGGTTATTATAGTAAATCTTTTACTAGGCTTTTGATTATATTGTCTTTAATGCATAATTGTTAATTGTGAAAGAAGGCTTGACATCATTGAAAATTTGGAAAAAAAACCTAATTGTATGTTGGTTAGGAGCATTTGTAACTGCCTTGGGACTAAGCCAAATAGCCCCAATAATGCCCCTTTACATCAAGCAACTTGGTATTCATGACATCTCTACTATTGAACAAATATCTGGGGTTGCTTTTGGAGTTACTTTTGTAGTTTTAGCAATATTTTCACCAATTTGGGGATATGCAGCTGATAAAATTGGTAGAAAACCAATGCTATTACGTGCAAGTATTGGAATGTCTATTGTAATTTCAACTATGGGACTTGCACAAAATATATATCAACTTATTGGTTTAAGAATGCTCCAAGGAGTTGTAGCAGGTTATAGTACAGCTTGTATGACATTAATTGCAACTCAAACTGAAAAAGAACATTCTGGTTGGGCATTAGGTGTACTGTCCACAGCTTCTATTTCTGGTTCACTACTTGGACCACTTATTGGAGGATATCTTGATGAAATTTTTGGATTGCAATTTACTTTTTTCTTTACTGGTATCCTTATGATAATTGTTTTTATTCTAACCTTAATATTTGTAAAAGAAGACTTTATAAAATCTAATAAAAAAGTACTAAGTACAAAAGAAGTTTGGAAGCAGCTGCCTGATTGTAACTTAATTATTGTTTTATTTGCCACTTCTTTTATTTTGCAGCTTGCTTTTTTTTCTATAGAACCCATAATAACAGTATATATCTCTCAATTGTCTCGCAGCTCAACCCATATTGCCTTAATTTCTGGGATGGCATTTTCTGCTTCTGGTCTTGCTAGCATTATTGCCGCTCCAAGGCTTGGAAAACTATCAGATAAAATTGGGCCTCAAAAGGTTATGCTTGCAGCACTTATTATTGCTAGTTTAATATTTATACCTCAAGCTTTTGTAAAAAATTCTTGGCAGCTTATCATATTAAGATTTTCATTAGGTTTTGTAACAGCAGGACTAGCACCATCAATTAATACACTGGTAAAGAAAATAACACCAGAAAACCTTACTGGAAGAATGTTTGGTTTTAATATGAGCGCATTTTATTTAGGTACCTTTTCCGGTTCTTTACTTGGTGGACAAATAGCTTCATATTTTGGTATGAAGTATGTATTTTTTATTACCAGCGCACTACTTCTTTTAAATGGTTTATTAGTTTATGAAAAGATCTGTAAAAAACTAGGTTCAAATGCTACTGACCCATTAAAAGAACATATGGTTTAAAAATCAGTTTTGAAGTTCATTAAAAACTATGTATATATTCACCTATTAATTTCATTTTTATTTTTCATTTTTTCAAAACCAACTATAGGCTATCTCCTATAATACATAAAAAAATAGCATGTTAAAAATATCCTTTTTAAAGATATTCTTAACATGCCTAAAACTACATTTCTATATGATTCTCTTATTTCAAGTTAATTAAGCTAGAAATAAATTAGCTTTAATTAGTCGCTTACGAATTTGAGGACCCACAAAAGTGGCAATTAAAATTTTAATAAGGTCTCCAGGTATAAAAGGAATTACACCTGCAGCAAGTGATGCACCCATTGCTATATGAGCCTGATATGATAACCAGATAGTACCAAAAACGTAACATACAGCGGTTCCTAGTACCATACCTATAAAGCATAAATACCATTTATCTAAAAAAGCATCAATGAAAAATCCTGCAATTAATGCCATAAATATAAATCCAATAAGATATCCACCTGTTGGCCCTAAGAGTTTAGATGGACCTCCGGTAAAACTAGAGAATACTGGAATACCGACAAAGCCAATTAATAAATATATTATGTAGCTGATAGTACCTTTTTTCATGCCAAGTGTGTAAAGTGCAAAATAGATTGCTAAATTTGTAAAGGAAATTGGTACTACACCAATGGGAATTGATAAAGGTCCAAGAACACAGATAACTGCAGCCATAACTCCGATAATTGCCATTTGATGAATGTTAGACTTTTTTTCCATAGATTTCTCCTCCATTCTAAACTTGTTAATAGCTAAATACTATAATATTATTTTGAGATATCAAAGCCCAATTTGGTTAACATTTTTTTATCCTGTACAGTATTATTACCTACAGTGGTTAACATATCCCCAGTAATTGCAGCATTGGCACCAGATAAAAATAACCTTGTACCACCATCTTTAAAGTAGTTTCTGCCTGCTGCCATACGAATATATGCGGTAGGATTAATATAACGAAAGGTAGCAATTGTTCTTAAAATATCACTTTCAGAAAGAGGCTCCAAATTTTCATAAGGTGTTCCTTTAATAGGCTTAAGCGCATTGATGGGAATAGAGTCTACTTGTAATTCTGACAGACTTACAGCCATATCAATACGATCATTCCAGGTTTCTCCCATACCAATGATACCACCAGAACAAACTCTAAGACCTGCTTTTTTTGCCAAACTAATTTCACGAAGTTTATCTTCATATGTATGAGTAGTACAAACATTAGGGAAATTGCGTTTGGATGTCTCTATGTTTGTATGATACATTGAAACACCAGCCTCTTTTAAACGAATAAATTCTTCTTCAGTTAAAAGACCATGAGAGGCACAAAGTTTAATGTTGCATTCTTTATGCATTTTTTTGTATGCTTCAATAGCTTTATCAAAATCCTTGCCTGTTAAGGTTCTTCCAGCGGTAACAATAGAATAGCGGTGTACACCATTTACTTCATTCTTTTTACAATCTTCTAGAATTACATCAGGATCTAAAAATTCATATTCTTTAATTCCAGTATGATTATGAGCAGACTGAGCACAGAATTTACAGTTTTCACTACAGCTACCGCTGCGACCGTTGATGATGGTACAAAGGTCAACTTTGTTGCCACATAGAGCCTCACGAATCATACTGGCACCTTCAAATAGTTTATCAGCATCTGAAGTCAAAAAGAATTTAAAATCTTCTCCTCTTTTTAAACGTCTGCCTGCAATAATTTCCTTTGCTAAACCTTTCATATTAAATTCCTCCATATAAATGCTTAAATGTAAACAAAACATCTTAAAATTAATTAAAACTATATGAACGCTGCATAGTAATTACAAATTATTAAAAACAATGCTTGTTATATATTGAAGTATATATGAACAGAAAAGTATTGTCAACCATTTTTTTATAATTGTTAACAATAGTATTTTATTCAACTCAACTGATAATTTGAAATTCAATTATTTGTCTCCTAGCCCGAGTCTTTTTACAAATAATCTATCGCCTAGTCCCAATTATCCAAAATACTGGATTCAAAATATTGATCTATAAAAAGAGGTATTGTGCTAATTTCTTAGTGCAACACCCCTTACCACATCAAAATGGAAAAAATTAAGGGAACTACTATTATAGAATTAAAGGTAGTAGTAAATATGATTTATATTGACCTCCAATATAAACTGTAACATCAGCATTCCAGATTTTATCATCAGGATGTAAAAACATTCCGCATCCACTTTGCTCCTGACTGCCGATTTCCAGCAATAATGTATGTCCCTTTTCAACCATCATTGCACTGTCTGCAATCTCAATATCAATAGTGGAAGAAACATATAACCTTAATTTCATCTATTCTAATCACAACATATCCCTGGGGTACCCAAAAATCAGGATCAGGGGTACCGCCGCTCATATGAGGACTTTTATCCTGCACTTGCCGTTTGTATAACTCGGCTGCTATTGGATGGCTTTGAAAAAAGAACATTAAAAAAGAGAAAAGCGATTTTAGATACATCACTTTCTCTCTTCAATAAATATGGATATAAAAATGTTACAATTGCACAGATTTCAAAACAAACTCCTGTTTCACTTGAAACCATATACAATTATTTTGGCAGCAAAGACAACTAAAAAAATGAGCTCATCAAGCAAATCGTTGATAATTACTGTATGTTTGTAGAAAAGGTTATGAACAGCAGCGAGCCCATATTAAATAAATTGCAAAAAATACTTTGGTCTAAAGTGGATTTTGCTAAACAATTTTCACCTCAATTTATAACTGAAGAGCTCCATAATTAATTAGTATTCTAATTTATTTATTTTCTTCAGCCCAGTCAGCAGGATAGGTGCAGTACATAAATTTTGCATATTTAGGTGCAGAAAATTTAATTTTTGAATTTCTTGGTATCATTAAAATATCACCTTTATTTCCGCCAATCCTTTTATCACCTATTACAATCTCAAGCCTGCCTTCTATAATATAATCTATTTCTTCATACTTAAGTGTCCAATCAAATGTAGTTTCAGTCATTTCCATAATGCCACATCCCATATATGGACTTTCATCAAGAGTTAATACATCTGTAAGCAGTACATTGTCCCCTTCTTTTCCTGTATCAAACTTTTGACATTTTACTGTATCAGTTTTTACATGAATAACTCCTCCAGGACCAACTTCTTTTTCAAAGTCATTATTATTTGACAATTTTTCAGCTATAATTTTTCTTACTATTTCTTCAATAAACTTTTCACTAATTTCAGCCATTTCAAACACACCTCTCTTTAAGCATTTTTAACATCACTTTCTTCAATAGCATTTTTCTTAATAGTACTTTTTGGTGCTATAAGTGAAGCAACTGCCACAGCACTTATTCCACCTATGAGCTTTCCTACAATCATTGGGAATATCATCTGCTTATTTACACCTGCTGCAAATCCAAGATGATCACCAAACACAAAAGCTGCACTTACTGCAAATGCGACATTCAACACTTTTCCCCTATCATCCATGTCCTTCATCATTTGGATCATAGGTATATCATTTGCAAGAGTTGCAACCATTCCAGCTGCTGCAACATCACCCATACCAAGAAGTCCACCTAATTTCATAAGCGGCTTTTTAAAAACTTTTGTAATAACATATACAAGTGGAAAAGCACCTGCAAGCATAATTGCAATATTTCCCACAATTAGTATGCCATCTGAAAGTGGAGCCATTCCAGGTATTACTACAATACCTGTAAGAGTTTGAATTATTATAGCAGCAAGTCCCACTGTTATCATTACTGTAACAGCATTTCCAAATATGTTGAATCCCTTGATCATACCATTAGGTACTCTCCACAAGCCTATTGCTATTAATGCTGCAAATATTATTATAGGTACAAGATTTTTTAATATCATAACTATATTGAATCCAGCTGCAATACCACCAAAGAAACATCCTACCGGAATTGTCATTATACCTGCAAGTACACCTTTTGCAAGGAATTTTCTATCTTCTTTTTTTATAATTCCAAGCGCTACAGGAATAGTAAATACAATAGTAGCTCCCATCATTGAACCTAATATTAAGCCTGCAAATTGCCCTGCATCATGTGAAAGTGCCAGTTTAAGTGCAAGAGGATACCCGCCCATATCACATGCAAGAAATGTCGTTGCAAACATTGAAGGATCTGCACCAAGTGCAGTATAAATAGGTACAACAACTGGTTTCAATACTTTAGCTAGCACTGGAGCTAAAGAAACAACTCCAACCATAGAAATTGTAAGAGAACCCATCGCATTGAAACCTTCTTCAAATTTTTCACCAAGTCCAAATTTATTTCCTATACACTTGTCCAAAGCTCCAAATACCATAAATATTACCATTATATAAACAATTATCTGATTTATTCCCATATTAAACCTCCTTTAAACTACATTAAAAATTATTCTTTTTCACCTTTCTCTACCTCCACATTATCTACTATACCAACAATAGTTGCGTCCACAGGTATATATTTTTTACCAAGACATACTCTAGCAGAACTTCCCTTTACTACGAGAACTATCTCTCCTATACCAGATCCTATGCTGTCTACCGCTATAAAAGTATGGCCTTCGTAATGAGAATAACAATCTATTGGCTTCACAATAAGGAACTTAAGTCCATTAAGGTCATCATCTTTCTTTGTAGCCCATACATTTCCAACAATTTTACCTATTTCCATATAGCAATCCTTTCCTTTGAAGTTATCCTATTCTATTAACTTTTAACCCATTTATCTTTATGTAATCAACAGCAAGAGAAGTTATAATGGTCTTTTTGGGAACACTTATTTCTACATATCCTTTTTCACAAGCTTTTCTAATTTCCGATTCAGTTATCAACTTTTTTCCTGTAAATTCAAGCGCATTTTTTTTCTCTACGCCTTCATTTTTACGATCAATTTCATTGTTCTTAATATTCTCCTCATCCCTGTTATTCTGTTTAGATTCACTAAATTCATTTACAAAGTTTTCTCTATCCACTACACGTATCCCATACTCACAAAGCTTTTTTTCATACTCCTCATAAAGCTTATACAAAACCTTGTTAGAAGTAGCTGCATATTTTCTATACTCTATGCCATCATCTAGTAAAAATACTTCTTTGCCTAACAAAAGTGCTTCAAGAACTGTTTGTTCTTTTATACCACTTTCCAATCCTATCGCCATATTTACAATTTCTTTATTGCTCAAGGATGTAATTATAATTTTTTCATATGTGAGAGTATCCTTTTTATCTTTCATATAGTCTATTTCATATCCAAGAAAATTTAACTTTTGCTCTATAATTTTAAAACTTTCATCACTACTTTTATCAAGCACTAAAATTCTTTTTAAGGATTTTTGAGGATATCCATTTTCATCTTTCAATCTTTTCATTATCTCCCGTGTAACCATATCAACAATAGCATTAATATCCATTTAATCACCTTCTTTATTACAACAGTTTAAAGCAATTCCTATTGGAGTTACTAATAATGGATTTGACGGCTTAACCGTTTTTATACCAGTTTCTTTCTCAATAACACTCTCAAATCCTTTTAAACAGCATGTACCACCTACAAGATAGATATTATTTACTTTAAATTCCCTTATATGACTTTTTATTATGGAAGCAACTTTCTGTATCACAGGCCTTACAATATTAAAAATTTCATTCTGCTTTTCACTTGTTTTTTTCATTTTTTCTGCTTCAGTAAAACTTATCCCATACTGTCCAGCTATTACAAGAGATAAATGTGTACCACCTGTAGGTTCATCAGCTGTGTATATAGTTTTTCCATTTTCAAATATGGAAAGTCCTGTGGTTCCGCCACCTATATCTACTACAACTCCATCTTTTATATTGAGTACTGAATTTGCTGCAGTAGGTTCATCAAGTATTGCAGTAACATCCATTCCTGCTCCCTCCACTATATATCTATGAGTATCAGCATCCCTTTTTCCCGTACCAGGAGGAACGGCAATAGCTGCTTTAACAAGTTCTATTCCTGTTTTTTCTTGAATTTTCTTTTTTAATCTTCTTACTATATCACTTGCTCCAGTAAAATCTACTACCAATCCATCTTTAACCACTTCAGCATATTCCATTTCACAAGCTACAGGATTTTTATTACTATCAAGCACAACGATTACTATATAGGAAGTGCCAAGATCAACTCCCACCAAATATTTTTCATTTTTATCTACTTTTGCAGGATACTTTATACTTTTTTCTACTGAACTTACAAAGTTATTTATCTCTTCAAGGTTCACAACAGGCACCTCCTATTTAACTATCTTTGCATTCATTCCCTTTAGATAACAACATGCATTGGCTTCGTCAAAGTCAATGTGCATAGCCGTTTTATATTTATTGCTCACCCTTATAACTACATCACCAAATGTAAGAGATCTTTCTCCTAAGGTCTGAATTTTTACGTTATCCCCATTTTGTACTCCATATAATCTTGCATCAAATGGAGTCATATGGATATGTCTTTTGGCCACAATCACTTTTTCCTCAGCCTTTATAACAGATTTTCCTGCAGCAATAATAAGTGATTCACTTTTTTTCAAATTTCCAGATTCTCTAACTGGAGGATTAATACCAAGAGCAGCAGCATCTGTTTTAGAAACTTCAACCTGCGTCTCATTTCTAACAGGTCCGAGTACTGACACATTTTTTATAACACCTTTAGGTCCAATAAGCATTACCTTTTCATTACTTTGAAACTGTCCAGGTTGAGAAAGATCCTTTTTCTTTGTAAGACTATATCCCTTACCAAAAAGATTTTCCATATCTTCCTGTGATAAATGAACATGCCTTCCCGATACTTCTATAGGAATGGGTCTATGGTTTAAAATCATCTCTATTATCTTATTTGCAACAGTTTCAATATCATAATTGTTCAACTACTTCACCTCTTTACTTATACATTCCTGCTTTATACTTGCACATCATTATATAAAAGCAGCTGCTGAGCCTGTTCAAATACATGACAATATCCTCTCTTGTCAGAGCGCCCTCCATATTTTTAAAAGCCTTAAACGCACATATTTCAACTTTTCGTGAATAGCTCCTCAAAGAATTGAGCATTACTACCATTTCACCCATATCCGCTTGTGTTATAAAATGATCCACATTAAAATACTTTTTAGGATGATGTGACATTTCCCTAAGTTCACTGTCATTCATTCCAAGTAAAACCAAATCTCCAAGTTTTTCTTCAAGTACTTCTGCTCTTAAAATATTTCTTACAAATTTAAGAACTTCCCCAAGATCTTTTACAAGGCTCGAACATTTATTTTTTTCAGCCTTGACCTCAGCTTCAAGTATATTGGATTCAAGGTTATCAAGTTCACCTCGAAGTATTATTCTTGGGTGATCTTTATAAACAAGTTTGTTTCCATAAAGCTGGGTCATAAACTCAGGTTTTTTTTCATAATACCCTCCCTGAAGTGTTACATACACAGGTTTTATAGTTTTATCTATAGGAGCCACATTATTGGGCAGAGCAGATTTTTTTTCATTATCTTCTTCTTTAATAACAAGTTTTATATTCTTGTCATTTAAGTACTGCCTTGCAGAAGGAGTAACTATAACATTTTTTGCTATAGCATATTCAGAAATATTTTTATTTCTTAAACTTGTTCTAAGCTCATATTCCGTTAATACACTCATATCATCACATCCTTTTAAGAATGTATATCACCCGGGTATTTTTTATCCCGGGCTTTTATCTTTTTTAGTCTTCTACTCTCTCTATTTTAGGTAAAATGTATTCTACTTCATTATGAGGTCTTGGTATTACATGTACTGAAAGAAGTTCTCCAACTCTTTCGGCAGCTGCAGCACCTGCATCTGTTGCAGCTTTTACAGCTCCAACATCTCCTCTTACCATTACAGTTACAAGCCCTCCACCTACATGTACCTTACCTATAAGTGTTACATTGGCTGCTTTTACCATAGCATCAGAAGCTTCTATTGCTGCTACCAATCCCTTTGTTTCAATCATTCCTAGAGCATTTGTATTTGTCATATTAATTCCTCCCTATATTTTACAAACTAAGCTTTTCAGCTATTTTTTTAGTTATAAGTTCAACGTACTGGTCAGAAATATCTAAAACAGTATGTGAGGTTTCTCTGTCATTACAATTATTTACAAGTTTTTTTATATCTTCTATTTCCCTTACTCCATAGGCAACTCTTCTTATGTTTATAAGATTTCTTGGTCCTACATTATCAGAAGTTGCACTTCCTCCAACTGCTCCACATCCAAGTGTAAGTGCAGGCACTAGATTTGTAGTAGCTCCTATTCCTCCAAGTGATCCCGGCGTGTTTACAAGTATTCTGGATACAGGTTTTTTAAGTCCAAATTCTTTTACTATTTCTTCATTGTTTGAATGTATTATGAGAGTATGTCCTATACCTTCATTATTTAAAAGTTCAATACATCTCTCGCAAGCTTTTTCCCAATTTTCTTCACAGTAGAATGCTAAAATTGTTGTAAGTTTTTCCCTTGAAAATGGGTTATCTTTTCCAACTGTTGTCTGCTCTGAAATCAATATCCTTGCATTTAAATCTACAGTTATACCTGCCATTTCAGCTATTTTCTGAGCTGATTTTCCCACAATTTGAGGATTCATAGTACCATTTGCTCTCAATATAAACTTTGCTACTTTTTCGGATTGTTCTTTAGATAAGAAGTATGCTCCTTGACGTTTAAGCTCATCTACAACTTTATCTTTTATACATTTTTCAACTACTATGGACTGTTCTGAAGCACATATTACCCCATTGTCAAAAGTTTTACTATCCATTATTCTTTTTACTGCAAGCTTTATATCTGCTGTTTTTTCAATAAAAGCAGGTCCATTTCCAGGTCCAACTCCTATAGCAGGAGTTCCTGAACTGTATGCCGCCTTTACCATAGCTGATCCACCTGTTGCTAGTATAAGATCAACGTTTTTCATAAGTTCATGAGTTCCTTCCATAGTAAGTATGCTCATCCCCGAAACCATTCCTAAAGGTGCTCCTGCCTTAACAGCTGCATCACTTACAACTTTTATAGCTTCTGCAATACAATGTCTTGCCTTTGGATGAGGACTGAATACAATGGCATTTCCTGATTTTAAAGCTATAAGACTTTTGTATATAACGGTAGAAGTAGGATTAGTTGAAGGTACAAGTCCTGCAATAACACCTACAGGTGAACCTATTTCTAATATTTTTCTATCCTTATCATCTTTTAAAATACCTACTAACTTAATGTCCTTTATATTTTCATACACTATTTCACTAGCAAATTTGTTTTTAATTATCTTATCAGGTAAATTTCCAAAAGTTGTTTCTTCTACAGCAAGTTTTGCCAGTCTTTCAGCTTGTAAGCCAGCGGATTCTGCTACATGCTCAATAATTTTATTCATCTTTTCCTGACTGAATTTACAATATTCCTGTTGAGCTTGTCTTGCCTTTTGAACAAGCCGTCTTACATCTTGTATAGATTGCAAATCCCTATCCATATTCTCCATTTACTTTAGCCTCCTTGTATAGTATTCTAAAATTGCTTTAATCAGCTGCTTTTTCTTGCCAAATTTAATGTCCTTCTTAGTCAATGAACTTAAATTCATTCTTCTAGCCATATTTCTGAGTTCAATAACTTTCATTCTTTCAAGTTTTTGTTTTATCTCGAGAAGTGACCCTGACTTTCTTTCCTCATCTACTTTTACTCTCTCTGGTTGTTCCTTATTTGATTCATCTGGATCTAGTTTTTCCAGGTTTTCTGAACCTTCTGTTTCTGATTCTTCCTGATCTGGTTCCTTTATATCCGTTTCTTCTTGATCTTCTCTCTCTTCTATATCATCTAATTTTTCTTGTTCTTCTGATTTCTCTAGTTCTTCCAATTTTTGTAGTTTTCCTACACATTCAAGCTTTTTCAACTCTTCTGATTTTTCCGGTATTTCTTTAAGCACCATATCTTTCTTTTCTGTTTCACAGAAAAATTTAAATACATCATCAGCAGGCCGTGGTATAACAAATGCCGAAATTAATTTTCCCACTTTATTTACTGCTGTTTTAGCAGCTTCAATAGATGCATTTACAGCACCAACATCACCCGTAACCTTGATAGTAACAAGTCCCCCCCTTATAAGTTCACAACCAACAAATTTAACATTTGCAGATTTTAGAGAGACATCCAGTGCTTCTACAGCTGCTATATATCCTAATGTTTCAACCATACCTAATGCTTGACTATACATTTTTAAAACTGAGTCGGATTATCGGCTACAAATTTTACTGAATTGGCAAATGCATCACAAGCGGCTTTACAAGCAGATTGGCTTCCTGTCAAAAGCCCTCCTCCAAAATTAGTTTCAGATGGAGGTCCATAAAATGTTGCAACCTTTACATCTGCTGCCTTTAAAGCTGCATCTAGCCCATATATTGCCTCAAGGGGTGGTGCTATAAGATAAGCTATTGCTTCACCCTCTGGTATACCAGCTACTTTTGAAAGATATGTACCTGTTCTTGAAATACACTGTGCATAATAAATAATATCATCATCATCATTTGCACTATAAAAACAAGCTTTATTATTTATGAACTCTACTGCTGCATCTAATCCACTTCTAATTTCAGCAGGATTAGGAGCTGCAAGAATTCCTATAAATTCTCCTGCAAGTTTTGTGCTTGCATTTCCTGAACCTGCATACATAGATTTTGCATATACTACTTCAACATCAGCTTTTTTTGTAGCTTCATCAATTGCCGTATATGAAACATCATCTATATCGGAAGTTATAAGTCCAAGACTTCTTTGATTTGACTGCAAATTTAACGCTTGTGCCAAATCAGGGTCAACACTAGGAATTATTTTTACGCTCAACACACGGGCTTTTATTGGATCATTTTTCATATGCTTTTCCTCCTAATTAAAGTTTTAAATCAACTCCGCTTTTTTTCTCTTCTAAAATAGTTTTTATAATATCCGCAATATGAGCTCCTGCTTCTACCGGAGGTGTTCCTCCTCTATGAATATTAGAAACAACGGTTCTTCTAGCTTCAGGCATATTAACAGTTGCTCTATAAGCCATATAGGCACTCATACTTTCAGCTGTTACAAGTCCCGGTCTTTCTCCAATAAGTACACACGTAACTTCAGCATCAAGTGTTTCTGATATAACATCCATAGCAGGTACTCTACCATATTTTACAAAAAACGGTGTACCTACCTTTATCCCATAGCCTTCAAGTCCTTGAATCATTGCAGGCAAAACATCACTTACATTTGATTCAATCGAAGTTGAACTAAGTCCATCTGATACGTAAATCTGAACTTGTGGTTTCATTATGCATTTTTCTCTTACTTTGTCTAACTCTTCTTTTTCAAATTGTCTTCCAAGATCAGGTCTTGTAAGATATTCATCTTTATCTTTACACTTTGTTTTTATTGAAAACAAATCCATCTTTTTTATAAATTCTTCAGGAACACTTGTAAATACGGCATCCATTGCCGCAGCATGATCTGCTCTAAATCTCAAAAGCGATTCTGTGTTATACCTTGTTCCTGTTCTCCACATACCAAGCCTTGCAGATGTCATTTGTTTTGCTTTCATATATGCTTCTCTATTCTCTGGATTGGGCACATAAAAAAGGTCTCTCAAATTTTTTTCTGTTATATCAGGTAAAATGTCGCCAGATATATCATTTTGCACACTGCTGTTACTTATATCTACTTTATCAGTATTCTTTTTATCAGCAGAAACCACCTCACACAGAACCTGCTCAATCATCTTTTTTAATTCATTTTCTGATACCATTATTTTCACCCCTTATTATTTAAGAAATATAGATGCATCTCCAGCAATTTCAGTGAATTTGCCATCTTCAGTTATTCCCATTTTTTCAAGCCACTGATCAAATTCCTTTATAGGCTTCAATCCAAGTAATTGTCTAAGTGTTGGAGTGTCGTGATAACTTGTACATTGGTAATTAAGCATTACATCATCCCCAAAAGGTACACCCATAAAGTAATTACAACCAGCCGTAGCAAGAAGTACAGCCAAATTTTCAATATCATTCTGATCTGCTTTCATATGATTTGTATAACAAGCATCACATCCCATAGGTATTCCAGTAAGTTTTCCCATAAAATGATCCTCAAGTCCAGCTCTTGTAACCTGTTTACTATCATATAAAAATTCAGGTCCTATAAATCCAACAACTGTATTTACAAGAAATGGGCTATATCTTTTTGCCAGCCCATAACACCTAGCTTCCAATGTTACTTGATCTGCACCATTATGTGCATTTGACGAAAGTTCAGAACCCTGACCTGTTTCAAAATACATTACATTAGGTCCTGTTGATGTTCCAAGCTTTGTAACAATTTCCTTTGCTTCATCCAGCATACTTGCAGTTATTCCAAAAGCTTCATTACCCTTTTGAGTACCAGCAATACTCTGGAAAATCAAGTCTGAAGGAGCACCCTTTTTAATAGCTTCCATCTGTGTTGTTACATGTGCAAGCACACAAGCCTGCGTAGGTATTTCCCACTTGTTCTTTATTTCATCAAATTTATTTAAAATTTTAGTTACATTATCTACTGTATCTTCAACAGGATTTAATCCTATTACAGCATCACCAATTCCATAGGATAAACCTTCCATGAGAGATGCTACTATGCCATCAATATCATCTGTGGTATGATTTGGCTGTAATCTTGATGAAAGAGTTCCTTCTAGTCCTATAGTAGTATTGCAGTGAGCTGTTCTTCTAATTTTTCTTGCTCCAACGATAAGATCCATGTTTGACATAAGTTTTGCAACTGCAGCAACCATCTCACTTGTAAGTCCTCTGCTTATCCTCTTTATTTGCTCACCAGTTGTTTTAATATCTAATATCCATTCTCTAAGTTCACTAACCGACCAATTTCTAATTTCATTATAAATTTTTTCATTTACAGAATCTTGTATTATTCTTGTTACTTCATCTTCATCATAGTCAACCACAGGATTATTTCTAAGATCTGCTAATGTTAAATGGCTTAAAACCACTTTTGCAGCAATTCTCTCAGAAACTGTAGATGCAGCTATACCAGCAAGTTTATCTCCTGATTTTTCCTCATTGGCTTTTGCAAGCACCTCTTTAACTGATTTAAATTCATACGTTTGACCAAATAATTTGGTTTTTAAAATCATTTATCTTCACCCCTTTTATGAACTAAAAGCTAACGTTTTAATAACTACAGGAACAACACGTCCATGCATAAGCGGTTTGCCTACATCTACGTAATCACCTGCTTCTACTTTTATACTGTCAATGCAAATTACATCTTTTTTATAATCAAGCATCTTATATATTGTTTGTCCAAGTACCTTGCCCATATCATTTTCAACTATTACAAATAGAGGATATTCCTCATCTAAGATATCTGAAACTCCACTTATTACAGAAGATGCCATTTGCTGCACCTCCTTAAAGCTTGGACTTTTAGTACCATCTATTGCAATTGCAACTTGCTGAAATTCATTTTCCACCTTAAACCAATGAAGCCTTTCCTTTAAAGTTTCTGATATATAACTGCTATCAATACTATTATTTCTTTGATGAACTCTAACTACAGGAACATTTTTTATAGGAAACACATCCTTTGTATAGGTTATTGTGCTTCCACTTATGTCAGTGGTATGAGATCCTGCACCTACAACTGTAGCTCTTATAGTTTCTCTGGATTTTTCCAAATTAAATTTTTGCGTAAGTATGGAATTCTTTATACATCTTCCAAGCAGTATACCAATATCTCCATATTTATAAACATCTTCTTCATCGCCTCCCGCATATATATAATTTGCTACTCCTCCAGAAAAAGTAATACAATCAATGTTGTAATTTAATTTAAGACCTTTATTGGTGATTATTTCTTCATATTCATGTGTTTGGTTTCTCATTCCAACAGATTGTTCAAGAAGCTCCACCATCTTTTTAACAATATTTTCAACATCAGAAATATCAGGTATTTCACCAACTCTTATCTTTATTCCATATTTATCTGCTAGTTTTTTAATTTTAGAAGCAATATATGTTATCTCATGTGTGTTTTTATCTATTTTTATAAGCCGTCCTCCTATATCAAGACAACCGGTATCAATTACTTCGCCTTCTTTAAAAACTGCAAGATTTGTAGTTCCTCCTCCAATATCCATGTTAGCTGCAGTACAATTTTCTTGTTTTGATATGATGTTTGTGCCTGCTCCTTTGCCTGCAATAATAGATTCCAAATCAGGTCCTGCCGTAGCAACTACAAAATCTCCAGCCAATCCACTCATTTCACTTAAAATCTCTCTTGCATTTTCTTTTCTTGCAGTTTCACCAGTAATTATTATTGCTCCAGTTTCAACTTCTTTAGGTTTTATACCTGCTTTCCTATATTCAGATTCTACGATTTTTCTTACTGATAAACCGTCTATTTCATTTTGTGATATCAAAGGTGTAAAATAAATATTACTTTTGTATATAACCTTTTTATCTACTATATTTATTTTTGGTATTGAAAAACTAGATGCCATATTTTCAATAGTAATCCTGCTGAAAACAAGCTGCGTCGTAGATGTTCCAATATCAATTCCCACACTCAATATTTCCTGCTTCAATTTATCACTTCCCTTCTATATAATATTTAGATGAAATTTTTCAAAAAACAAAAGTCCAAAGTTTTTTAACTTTGGGCTCCATTGCCTTACATAACACTTCATTGTGTTAAAATCTAATTTTCGCTATTTTTAAAATCAAAAACAACTTTAGTACCTTTATTGTTTGAACTCATATTAAGATCTCCTAAAAGCTTTTCCTTAACAATGCTTTTTACTATATTAAGTCCAAGACTTTTCCTGTCAACATTATCTATATCAAATCCTATTCCGTCATCAATAACAGATATACTTGAATACATCTTACCATTGTCTATTTTAATATGTATGCTTCCCTCCTCTTTTTCCTCAAAAGCATGTTCAATAGAATTTTCAATAAGTTCATTTACTACAAGTGATATAGATGTTGCCTCATCTGAGTTAACTTTAAAATTATTACCAGAAACGTCAATATATATTTTTTTTGATGGACTGCAGCTATACATTTTTATTTTTTCAACAACTTTTCCTATAACTTCTTTTATATCAACATCATCCATTCCATTTTGCGATAGGATTTCATGCGTTGCAGCTATGCTTAATATGCGATTCATACTTTGCTTAAGTGCAATTTTAGTCTGTTCATTTTCTATTCTTCTTGCCTGCAAGTTAATAAGACTTGCAATCATCTGTAAATTATTCTTAACTCTATGATGTATTTCTTTAAAGGCAACAGACTTTAGCATCAATTCTTTTTCCTGCTGTTTAAATTTTGTTATATCTTTTATCATCATAACTATCCCAACTGACCTTAAATTTTCAAATACATATTTCACTTGTAAGGTGTAATTACTTATGTTTACTTCTGAAACACTAAACTGCTTTTTTGACATAACATTTTTAAATGAATTGTCATCAAGACATACGTTATTAAAATGCATACCCACTATATTATCTTTATATCCAAGGGCTTTATATAACCGATCTGCAACCGAATTAGTGAACTCCACAACTCCATACTCATCAAAGATTATAATAGCATCATCCAAATAATTCGTAATAGTTCCCTCATTTCCTGTTAATGAAAGAAGATTATTGGTAAGTTCCTCTGTAGTTTCAGCTAACATTTCCATATATTTGTTTTTATTAATATCTTCTGTTATGTCTTTCTCCACTATTATGACCCCTATGACATTATTATTTCTATTTCTTATTGGGGCAACTGTTTGGCTTACATTTTCATTCTCCTGAGTAACAGCCTTCATATCTTTTGTTGAAATTCCAAGTTCAAGTGTCCTTAGTGCTGCCGGCTCGTTCTCACGTAGTGCCAGTTTACCAATTACACTATTTTTATACATAGACTGACAATTTACAGGTTTTGCTTCAGATACAACTATAGCTTTATTCAAATCTTTTGTAGGGCAATCTATAAATACATCTGCTTGGACAAGATCAGATATTGTTGGAAGTATCTTTGATACTTCTCTTATTTTTTTGATATCGGTTTCAGAAAGATTTGTGTACATTTTGCATAAATTTAAAATCGTATTCATATTAATGTATACCCAATCATATATCAAAAGATACTATTATAGTTGAAGCAATATCTTTCATAGAGCACCTTTTATTCATACTTAATGTTCTAAGTCGTGTAAAAGCCTCACCTTCACTGATCTTATACTTGTCCATTAATAATCCCTTTGCCTTTTCAATTCTCTTTCTAGCTTCAAGCTTATCTTCAGCATTTTTTACATTATTTTTCATATCCATCATTTCTTCTGATTTCGATATAGCTATTTCTACTGCCGGTATTAAATTTTTTTCATCCACAGGCTTCACTACATAACTTATTACCTGTGCCTCTTTAGCCCTCTCAATAAATTCACTGCCGCTGTATGCACTTAAAATTAATACTGCACCTGCAATATTTTCATCATTAATTATTTTTGCAGCAGCTAGTCCATCAACTAAAGGCATTTTGATATCCATAATTACTAAGTCAGGTAAATTTTTTCTGCATAGTTCTATTGCATCAAATCCATCTACCGCCTCACCTACAACATTGTAACCGGACGATTCGAGTATTTCTTTAATGTCCATCCTAGTAATAGGTTCATCATCGGCTATCACTATTCTTTTCATACTATCCTCTCCCTTTAATAACTTTCTACCTCATTGTAGCATAGAATTTCAAATACATAGTATTAATTTATATCAAGCCATTTCTTTAATGCACTAATACCTTCACTTTTCATTGAGCTAACTTTAAAAATATACCTTGCACCTGCGCTAACTAAAAAATTTTCTGCTGTTTTTAGCGCTTGTTCATCATTGCATAAATCAATTTTTGTTATAATTCCAATAACAGGTTTTGAAAACATAGAGCTAAAGCCAGGTGGAAAAATACTTACTTTACTCGTACAATCATGTACAAGTGCTATAACATCACAATCAGAAGAAGTATTATTAAGAGCTCTATAGTATCTTACATTTTCTACATATTCACCTGGAGTATCTATAGTATCACTAAAGAAGTTCATTGCCTGGGTTTTTTTATATTTAATATCTTTATTATGTATAGCCTGATACAGCGTAGTTTTACCACAGCCTGTTCTGCCTACAAACATTACTCTTTTCAAATCTTCTCCTCCTATGATTTTGTTATTGGTGATACTGTAAAATTAAGTACATCTCTAAGTAAAAGAATTATTCCATCCAGTGCAGTTTCTACACTTCCTATATCTCCAACTATAACCAGAGCTCCACTGAACCTATCCATAAATCCTATTTTTACATTTCCCGATTTGGTAGCAACATCACCAGCTATTATTGCAGCTTCACTTGGCGTCAGTGTCAATATACCTACCGCTTCATTGTATTCACCAGATAATCCTAATTTTTGATAAAGATCTTTATCTGGATGTGCAATTATATGAGATAATGTTATCTGCTTACCAGGAACAAATTCTTCAATTATTCTATCTCTTTTTTCCAAAGTCACCATTCCTTTAATAAAGTTATAGATTTAATTTATTCTTTAGAAAAAACCCTCTTAAACAAACTTTCAACATCCTTTATTTCAGGAACCCTCGGATTTGTTTTTGTACATCTGTCATTTAGTGCAGTTATCGATAAATCATGAATTTCGCTATCCAAATTTTCACATAAAACTTCACAATTATTAATACATTTAGGTAAGTTGAGTTTATTCATCAATATTTTAACTGCTGCAATCAAACTCCTAACACCTTCAAATTGGTTAGATGCAGGAAGTCCCAAAAATTTTGATATTTCAGTATACCTATATGCTGCACTAAAAGGTTCTACCTTTCCTTGCAAATTCTTAAGGTTTGCATTATACTCTATTACATATGGAAGTAGTAATCCATTTGCTCTTCCATGCGGTATATGAATTTTTCCACCAAGTGCATGAGCCATGCCATGGTTGAGTCCAAGGGAAGCATTTGTAAATGCCATACCTGCTATACAGGATGCATTATGCATCTTCGTTCTAGCTTCTTCATCATCTCCATTTTCATATGCAGCTAACAAGTATTTAAATACGATTTTTATTGATTTTTCTGCCAGTGCATCAGAATAATCTGATCTATTTGTAGAAACATATGCTTCAATTCCATGTGTAAGTACGTCTATTCCTGTTTCTGCTGTGGTAGCTTTTGGCACTGATTTTACAAGTTCAATATCAAGTACCGCCTGATCCGGCGTCAAATTGTCATCAACAAGAGCATATTTGACTCCTTTTTGCTTATCAGTTACAATACAAAAGTTAGTAACCTCAGAACCTGTACCACTTGTTGTAGGAATTGCTATAAACAGGGGCTCTTTCATTTCGTTATTCAATTCATTATTTACATACTGACAAAAATACCTTATTCCTTTTGCAGAATCAATAGCTGATCCTCCTCCAAGTGCTATCAATACATCAGGTTTAAATTTAACAGCTTCCTGAACTCCTTTTATAATAACTTCAACAGGAGGATCTGGTACTATATCTGAAAATATATCATACTCTATACGTGCCTTATCAAGCTGTTCAGTAATTTTATCAACCGTTGATGACTTAACCATAAATGGATCTGCAGCGATTAAAGCTTTCTTACATTTTAATTCACACAAATGATTTAAAGCATCAGTACCAAAATAAACCTTTGGTTTAACATTAAAATTTTTCACAATAATCATACTCCAATTTAAACAAAATATTTACCAAAAACTGAATAGTCTCCTGATAGCTATCAAAGGAACAAAAAAAGCTTCCCAGAATATAAAATTCTTTGAGAAGCTTCGTCGCTTTTTCATACTTCATTGTATAAATTTATTTTATTTTTAATATTTAACTAATTTCTGACTTTATATTACACTTTTAAGCTTATATCGTCAATAGTTTTATACATCGTTTACATGTTCTAAGGAAATGATATATCACCGTTATTACAAAATAAATCTCTCAATCTTATAATATCTAATTAATTAGTGGATTATCTTAGCAATTATACTTATTTACACTTTTCTAATAAATATGATTTAATTTTTTTAAATAAATATATTGTTATTTTACCAGATACAAGTCCTAGCACTATTCCAGCAATCACATCTGTAGGATAATGCACATATAAATATATTCTTGAAAAAGCTATTAAAATTGCTGCAGCAAAAAATACTGACGCATATTTTTTGAAATACCTGGATAATATACTAGCTGCTGCAAAAGATGCCGTAGTATGCCCTGATGGAAATGAATAGGAAGCTGGCTTTGCAACTAAAATTTTTATAGTGGGGTCAAGGTAAAAAGGTCTTGTACGTTTAACCAGGTGTTTTATCAATCCTTCACCAAGTATTGATCCTATTATAATAGCTGTTAAAACCATAATTCCAACTTTTCTATATTTCTTACCTGCTATAAGTACTATGGAAATTGCAATCCATATAAGCCCCGTATTACCAAGCGAAGTAAATGCAATCATAACCTTGTCTAAAATCTGATTATGCATATTATTTGCTATATACGAAAGAATATATTCATCAAATTTGTATATTAATGTAACCATCTCTATCTCCCTGCTGTTTTTATTTAATATGTACAACTTATTAATATACTACATTTCAAGTTTAAAATCCACTAGTATATTGATTTCGGTTATTTTAGCATTTCTAAATTTGTGGATATAATATAGTTATAGAAAAATTTTTCAGTACTTGCTAAATAAATTCAATAAAGAGGAATTACTATTTTTGGTTCATCTGGCTCTGGAAAAACAACATTGGGAAAATTAGTTGCAAAAAAGCTTAATTTTCCGTATCTTGATATAGATGATTATATTTGGAGAAATGCTGAAGTAATAGTCCATAAATATTTGAAGCAGGATTCTCAAGGATAAGTTTAATTGAAATTTTGATGTGAAAATTCCAATTTAAGATAGAATATTGTAAATCATAATTTGCAGTTAGGATGGATGATAATGAAATTAAGAAATGAATATACTTGTCCTTTAGAATTAACCCATTATATTATTCGTGGAAAATGGAAACCCATTATATTATGGCAACTCGGAAAAGGAGCTTCTTCTTTAGTATATTTACAAGAAGGTATAAAAGGAATTGGACAAAAAAGTGTGTAATGTACAACCGAATATGTTCCTGTTAAAATAAAAGAAAATATAAGCAGGAGGTATTTTTAATAATGAAAAATCCAGAGCAAACAATTGGTAATTTGATTGATAAAAGTAATGTGACAATTATTAGTTATGCGGAATTATACTCGGGGTTCTTTTTCTTAAAACAGATTCAATTTTGAGTTGTATAATTGCACACAGCGCTTATAATCTAATTTCATTTGTTATGATGATTATGCCTTATATAAAAAGATAATTTTCATTGGTAGCTGTAAACCAAATTATGAATCGTTGAAAATTAAATAATGTAATATTTTCTTAATATGATATAATAAGAATAGTTATAAGATAATTGTTCTTATTATAGAGGTGATAGAATGACGATAGATGAAATTTTACAATATTGTAATAATAACCTTGAAGGTACTACATTAATTGAAAGTTGGGGAGAAAAAGGGATATTTTATAATCCAGAAAAAGTTTTAAAAAGAGGCGTTTATGTTTTAACAATAAAAGAAAAAGATGGAGCAAATGATAAGAGTTCTGAACTTAATAGAAAGAATATTTTTCGTGTTAACTTAGGTCTAAGAAAATCAACGTTTAAGGAAATGTTTGGAGAAATACCCAAACGTCCTAGTGCTGGCGGTATTGTAGATATGAATTATGACTTTACAATATTAGATACAATTATTCCACATCCTGTATACGCCTGGATAGGTTGGATTAGTGTATTAAGTCCAAGCAAAGATACCTTTGAAAAATTAAAACCTCTTATACAAGAAGCATATGAATTTTCGAAAGAGAAATTTATTAAGCGAAAATGATTATATTTTCATATTAATTTACCTCCTAACTAGTATTTCTCTAAAGTTATCCAAGTACAGTTCGACTTATGATTTCATCTTGAACCTCTTTGCAAAGTTCTACAAAGAATGCACAATATCCTGCAACACGTACAATTAAATCTCTGTGCTGTTCAGGATGATTCTGGGCATCGATTAAAGTTGCATTATCTACACAATTAAACTGCATCTGTCCATTTCCCATTATTGATGCTGTCTTTAATAATGTAATAATATCGTTTCTTCCTTCAGCTCCGTCAAGAAAGTTTTTGCTTACCTTGAAATTATGAGCCATACCTAAGCTCATGGACTCAACATTTATCTTAGATACTGATTTTATTATAGCTGTTGGTCCTTTTTTATCTGCTCCCTGTGAAGGACTCATTGCATCAGAAATGGGAAAAAATAAATTACAGAATCAATGGAATGAAAACAGTATAAAATGGAATTCTCTATCAAAAGATTATCAGATTAATGATTTTTATATTGATTACCAGAATGGGGTTCCTGTAGGATGCATGGCTATAACTGATTTAGACACAAAGTATTGGCCTGAAATTTCAAAGGGAAAGTCACTTTATATACATAAGTTGGCTGTTAAGAGAATGATTGCAGGTAAAGGTGTCTCAAAAGAACTTATCAATTTTGACAAAAATTTATCATTAAAAAATGGTATTAATTCACTAAGATTAGATTGTAATTTGCAAAGAAATAAATTGAGGATGTTATATGAAAATGAAGGTTTTATATATGCAGGTAAGAAGAAGTCAAAAAATAATTATGATATGGCACTATATATATGGCATATATAAAATTTTGATTAACTACAAATTTCAATTTGCCTAATTGAATAATTTACTAAAAAACTGCATTATTTCAAAAAATTTTATCATATTATTATATTCATATTATAACTGTACTGCCAGTGTATTCCTCTGGAGTCATCCTTCTACCCGCAAAATATTTAATTAAATTAAATTTTTCACGCACGGTTTGCGCCTTTGACAAGCCCAGAGCTAGTCCACCTTATACACGCCCTTTCCAGGGCAAGCATAAGGATGGCTTGGTATAATAATTCTAAAATATTAATTTTAATTATTATTTATAATACCTATCATTAAGTTGAAATTTATTTGATAATTTTATTTTTCAGGTTGGAATGAAAAGTGAGCATGAATAATTTTCCACTTATTATCCATGTATTCCAAATATAAAGTACTCCTTACTTCTGGAACAGGAAAACTTTTATATTTTGAAATAAAACATAAACATGCTGTCTCGCCTTTATGAAAAACATTTAAATTTTCTATAATAAGTGGCTCAACTTCTCCAGATTCAGTCGATTTTCCTTTTTCAAAAAAATTAGAAATTAACTCTAGATGTTCTTTTAAAGTATATGTATCATTATTCTTATGATTATCAAAATATATTAAAACATTATCTTTTGTATCATAAAATTCTTTTAAGCCTACTAAGTCTTTATTGTAAAAACACTCATTATAATCATTTAAGAAATTAATAAAAGTATTATCATTATTCTTACTTTCCATTCTCTAATTCTCCTATATATTATTTTTGAGTAATTAATATGTAAATAATATCTACTTCAAATTGGAATTTTTATTCACATTAATGTTGCTTACCCATATATTCCTTTTTTGTTTTGTTAATTGTTTTTCCTCCAATTCCAATATTTTCATCAGGCAATTCTTTAATAGTAGTAAGGAAAAATTCACTTGGAATATGCATTATTTCTGATGAAACTTCTGTTAACTTTCTAATTAATTCTTCTTTTTGTTCTTTAGTTAATTTTCCACTTTCTAATGTTATATATGGCATTTACATCACTCCTAAGTATATTATAATTTTATTATTAAAATAACTTCATTATATCACCTAACAGATAAGTTGAAATTTATTTGTTTAATCTTTTATGAGAATTCTAATCTATTTTTTATCTTATGAGCAGTAATAATGGTATAACTATATGCATTAACTGTTATTTCACAATTATCTATGTCTATATACCAGTTTTTACCTCTTTTAACTATTATGGCATTGGAATTTAGTATTTCCTCGCTGCACCATTTTACTACATCATCCACATTTAAAAAAAGATTCTTTTTAATTCGTTTAGCTCCCAACTCGGTTGTGTGCAACTTATCTAAGTTTTGTATCAATTCACATTTATTATCATTCATTTTTGTCACCATGTATTTTCCTTCACAAAATTACTATTTGTCTATGGATCATGTAAATAATCTTTACTTCACAATTTTTTATGATTGTAAAGTATCCTTTAATTCCATACTATTACCTCCAATAACTATATTATAGGCCAATATTGTAAAAAAATATTTGTTTTATTTCTTATGTTAGCAAAAATAAGAATCTATTTCACTATTTTATAAACAATGTCTTAATGAAGATCTGGATGTTGAAAATATTTTTGACGGAATAGAAACAGAGAATTTTACTTATTCTGAAAATGAGCCTACAGAATTAAAAGCCCACCTTACAAGGAGCTTGAGAGGCAGCTGCTTGAATAATGGTATGATGGATAGATTATACTTTTGGGTGCATTTTTGTATCAAATGGTGCTATTATGGTGTTAAAGGCTAATTTAGTATATAAAACTCCTAATACAAATAGTAATTTGCAGTTCTGATTATCTATATAATTAGAACATAAACTTTTCGGAGGGATTTCTATGTCAATATTTAAGGCTCACACTCCCGCTTTTAAAGATGTGCAGGGAAATATTTTGAAAAACAGCATTGCGGAGATGCAGATGTTACCGCTTGGAAACACAAAGCAGTCAGTTATCATCCGAGGCGAATGCCGTAGCAACCCTGTACTATTACTTGTTCATGGAGGACCAGGTTCCGCTGAAACTCCGCTCTTCAGGTACTACAATGCGGCGCTCGAAAAAAACTTTATTGTGGTTTATTGGGATCAGCGTGCCTGCGGAAAATCATATACCAAACAGGATGCACATATTCCTCTTTGTATCCAAATGTTTGTGGAGGATCTCTGCGATTTGGCAATGTATCTCAAAAAATACCTTGGAAAAGAGAAAATCTATCTTCTGGCGCATTCGTGGGGTACTCTTATTGGCATCCTTGCGGTGTCACAACATTCGGAGCTTTTTTACGCATATGTTGGTACCGGACAGGTTGCTAGTATGCCGGAAAGCGAGTTTGTATCCTACCGATTTACACTTCAGGCTGCAAAAGAGCAAAAAAACGAAAAGGCCATACGTGAACTTACAGCAATCGGTGAACCGCAAAATGGTGTTTATTCATCTGGAATTACAGGTATACGTACACAGAGAAAATGGCTGAACTATTTTGGTGGTACGATTTATGGCTCAAAAAGTATTAGAAAGTTTATTATCAGGTTTTTTACATCCACGGAATATAACCTTGCAGATATCGTCCGCTTTTTCAAGTCACTTAACACACCCGAGAGAAACAAGCTCTCTCAGGGAGAATTCTTGAAAACGGATTTGTTTAATACAATAAAAGAGGTTGAAATACCCATCTATTTTTTCCTTGGAAGATATGATTATCAAGTTGCGTCTGTTGTGGCTGAAAAGTTCTTTCACGCAATAAAATCACCCAAAAAAGAACTTGTTTGGTTTGAACAATCAGCACACAGTTCCTGTTTTGAAGAAGCAGAAAAGTTTAACAGGCTGATGGTTGATATGGTCTTATCTACTACATTCTCATTATGAGCATAGAAATAATTTACAATAGAACGAGTGTGTGAAAGCATAAATCTAAAGAAACACCAACAGACATTCTTAATAAAATATTGGATGCTGCAAGAACTGGTTGGGGCTGTTGCATTATTCAGAAAATAAAATCAGTATACATAGAGGTAGTGACAGGGTAGCTTCTGTGTACTGCAAAGTAGATTTACTATATGGAAAATTAATTTTCAACACATCGAACTTATTAGACGTTAATTAATCCCAGTTACTTTGTAGTACAAGGCAACTACCCCTACTAATGTAAATAATGGAATACTTTTTAAATCACAAAATTTACGGATCAACCTATATTAGTTAATCCTAATGCACTTCGTTTTCTTTTTTCTTTAATAGATTCATTAAGCTCATCAGATTTAACTATATTAAATGCATTAGTTGGGCAAACTTCTACACAAGCTGGTCCATTTTCTCTTCCATTACACAAATCACACTTATTACCTACCATTTTGTATTTAAAACATAACTTACCATCATCTGTAATTTTTAAGCCATGTTGTACTACCTTTTTTCCGTTATTAAATTCAGGAACTAAGTCAATAGCACCTACAGGACATGCCATAAGACAAGTTTTACAACCTATACAAGCGCTTTTATTTATAGAGACAACTCCGTTTCTATTCGTAATACACTTATTTGGACATACGTTAGCACAAGGAGCATCTTCACACTGCCTACATTGAATTGGTGCACTAACTTTAGCTGTTTTTACAACACTTAAACGTGGATAAAATTCAATTTCAGAGCTTTCTGATGTAAATATATTTTTGTCAGAATGAGCTACTACACAAGCTATTTCACAGGTTCTACATCCTATACATTTATTAGGATCTGCAACAACAAAAGTATTCATTATATTTATTCCTTTCTTAATATATATTTTGTATATAACAAGTGTTCAACTTCACTAAATGCTACATATTTTTCACTCCCATTTTTTTACGTAATTCATTGTATGTTTCTAATAAACATTTTTCAGCTTTATCTTGATCCTCTATTGCCTCCACTTTAACTGAACAATATTTATATTCAGGTGTTTTTGATATAGGATCTAAATTATCAACAGTAAGGTTATTACAAGCTCCAATCCACCATTGATAAGTCATATAAGTATTACCCTTACGAACTCTATCTGTAACTAAGGCTCTTGACATTACAGAACCTCTTCTTGAACTTACCCGTACTAGATCTCCATCCTTTATATCAAGTTCTTCAGCATCTTCCAAACTCATTTGAATTTTACCTGGTTCATCTTCAAGTGCCTTGAGAGCACGACAATTACCAGTCATTGTTCTTACAGAGTAGTGGCCTATTTCTCTAACTGTACATAAGCTTAATGGATATTCCTTATCTGGAGATTCTTGTGTAGGTCTCCATTCTGCTGCAAATAAAATACCTTTTTTACTTGGTGTACTAAAAATATTTCCTTCATAAAGCACAGGCGTTCCAGGATGATCCTCAGAAGGACAAGGCCAAATTATTCCTCCTAACTTTTCCATTCTTTCATAGCTAGCACCAGCAAATTTAGGAGTGAGACTTCTCATTTCATCCCATATTTCTTCTGTATTATTATAATGCATAGAATATCCCATAGCAGTAGCTAACTCACAAATTATCTGCCAATCTGGTTTAACAGCTCCCTTTGGTTCAACAGCTTTTCGGAATCTCTGGAAACCTCTATCAGCAGAACTGTATACACCTTCATTTTCTCCCCAGGCAGTAGCCGGAAGTATTACATCAGCATGTAAAGTTGTTTTATTCATAAATATATCTTGAACTATTACAAGTTCCAATTTATCTAAAGCTTTTCTTACATCGTTTGCATTTGGATCACTTTGAACACAATCCTCTCCCATTATATAATAAGCCTTTAGTTTATTTTCTTTTAAAACAAGTCTAGGCACTTCTGTTAAATGATATCCGACTTTATCAGGAAGTTTTACTCCCCAAGCTTTCTCAAATTTTTCTCTAACATTTTTATCCGTAACTTTTTGATATCCAGGGTAACAATTAGGAATAGCACCCATATCACAAGAGCCCTGAACATTATTTTGTCCTCTTACAGGACCTATACCAACACTAGGCCTACCATAGTTTCCTGTCATTAAAGCTAAACCAGCTAAACCTTTAACTACATCTACAGCTTGACCAAATTGACATACTCCCATACCATAAAGAATCATTGGATTTTTTGCATTAGCATACATCCTCATGGCTTTTTTTATATCTTCAGCAGGAACATTTGTTATTTTTTCTGAATATTCAGGACTATATTTTTGTATAATTGATTTATACTCTTCAAAGTTTTCAGTATAATTAGCAACATATTCTTTGTTATACAAATTTTCATTAAGTAATACATTGGCAAATGCATTTACAAGAGCCATATTAGTACCACCTTTTAATGGAATCCAAAGATCACATATTCTCACACTTTCTGTGACCCTAGGATCTACGACTACAATTTTTGCTCCTTTTTCCTTTGCTTTAACTATTCTTCTGGCAACTATAGGATGAGATTCTGCTGGATTATATCCAAATATAAGAAGCAAATCTGAATTTTCAATTTCAGGAATAGTATTTGACATGGCACCATTTCCAAGTACTGTAGCTAATCCTGCTACTGAGGGACCATGACAAACTCTAGCACAGTTATCTACATTGTTTGTACCTATTACAGCACGTGCAAATTTTTGCATTACATAATTCGTCTCATTTCCGGGACCTCTAGAACAGCCTGTAGTCATTATAGAATCAGCACCATACTTATTTTTTATTTCTGTTAACTTTTCTGACGTAAACTTAATAGCTTCATCCCAAGTTACTTCTACTAACTTACCATTTTTCCTTAACATAGGTTTTTTTATACGTGGAGTTAGAAGTTGAGGATCATTTAGATAATCCCAACCATAACGTCCTTTAAGACAAAGAGTTCCTTCATTTGTTCTTCCATTAGCAGGTTCTGCTCTTACTATTTGTCCATCTTCAACAACTAGATAGAGTTGGCATCCAGCACCGCAATAAGGGCATACAGTTAATACCTTTTTTTTCATTAATAACTTCACTCCTTCTTCTTTATAAATAGGCGTGCTCATAACTCTCACCCCTTTTATTTCAAGGCTCGGTAGAGCCTAAAAATCATTATCAATCAAATTTTTAAGTATCATTAAAATACCCTGAGTAATAATATACTTATATATTTTTTGTATAAAATATATATTAAAAATATTTTGATAATATAAAAAGTTCATACTCATAATAGGCATAGTTTACCTATATGAATATGAACTCCTTTGCAAAATAGCAGGCATAAAAATTACTTTTCACACCCAAAACGTCCATGTTAGCCTTAACCTATTATCCTTTAGCCTAAGGTTAAATATAGATCGGAGTTTATTTAATTGTATTTTGATAATATAGTTTTTATTAACTAATGTATACTTATTTCACATTAAAAGTTTCAAGGCTGGCAATACAACCTATATACTTTTAATTGCTCCTTTTGGACTTCATGGCAAATTAACAATAGTACTTTATGTAAACATTTTACTACATACAATATCAATCATAAACCATTATTTGAATTTTATATATGATACCTCTACAATATTATAATTTATAATAATAACCAAACTCATAACACATTTTAGCAATCATTATTTGAACAAACTGTCAAAAACAGGTTTCTAGAATTAAACTTTAATATGTATAATATAAAAAATGTTGAAAGCAGAAGTTAATATAGATTTTAGTAAAATATCCTATGGGGTAGCACCAACATTTCCGACAAAACCCACGCTAAGGAATAATATGGAATATTGTTCCTTAGCGTGGGTTTTGTTAATAATAAATTCTTAATCTTATATTTTTATACCTATTTCGGAATCGTAGGAAAAAATTAATAAACCGAATAAAGATATATATGCTTTTAGTTACTTTTTTTAAAGTTAGAAGCAAAATCGAAGAGATATACTATATATTGACACTTTATGAAAATAAGCATATAATGAATTTGAATTCAAATTCATTACAATTAAAGGAGATTTTTATGAATAATATTGGGCTTACTAAAGCAAAAAAAATAAAAGATTTAAAAAGAAAAGCTATTCTTCAAGCAGCCGCAAAGGTTTTTTCCCAAAAAGGATACATTGATTCTTCGATAAAGGATATTACAAATGAAGCTTCTGTATCAGTAGGTTCTTTTTATTCTTACTTTAATAATAAAGAGGGAGTATTAGCACAGATTTACGAAGAAATTTCTGATATGAGTTTAAAAGCTGCCGTTGATGCTTCTATGACCGTAAAAGACAGTATTGTTAAAAAATTTACTTTGGCAATGACCAGTGCAATTTGCACATATGTAAATAACAAAGAATTCTCAAAGATACTATTTGTAAAATCTATGGGAATTAATGAATCATTCGAAAAGAAACGTTGGGAGATATTAGACAAAACAAATGTTTATTTAAAAGGAATATTGGAACATTTAGATCAATTCCACTCATCTGGTATTAATGATATCAACGTAACTTCTGTGTTACTTACTAACAGCTTATTTGGGGTTATAACATACTGGCTTAATGAAAAAATTACAAGTAATTTTAAAGATATGCTTTTCTCTTTGTGTACTTATCACCTTAGAGCCTTGAATATTAATTTTACGGATGATGAAGTAAATCAATATATAAATGAAATACTCATTTCAGATTACAAAGAATTTCTCAAATAGAAAAATGTAAACTTATGGAGGTAATTTATGAAAGAATATAGAACTAAAGAAATTTATGGCGATTTTTATGAAAATGAAGGAAAACCGTTAGTTGTTATTATAACAGGAAGTGTACCCGGACTTCCACCTGTAAGTGAAAAATTAATGGATTATTTAATACCTAATTATAATGTTTTACGATTAGCATATTATGGCGTTGGTGAACTTTCTGAATCTTTGGAAGCTGTTCCATTGGAGTACTTTATAAATGCTACTAATTTTATTAAAGAAAATTATAAAGTAGCTGATAATAAGGTGATTTTTATTGGATCCTCTAAAGGTGGAGAAGCCGCAATATTATTAACCCAATATATGGAGTCAGCAATTACTATTGCTTGTGTAGCTAGCTGTTATGTATTTCAAGGTTTACCAAAGAATCTTTACAGCATGTCACAGGTACCACCTAAATCTTCATGGTCTTTTAATAATGAGGAGCTGCCATACATCAAGTTTGAATTTAATGAAGATGATATTGAAGATACAAAGAATCAATATTTTTGTAGAATTCATGAAAAATCTATAGAGAAAAATTTTAATCAAGAGGCATTGATAAATATTGATAACTATAAAGGAAAGCTATTTCTTCTTTCTTCAGAAAATGACAGATACTGGCCAAGTAAAAAAATGAGTAATATGCTAGCACAAAATAGCAAGAACAAAAATAATATAATTCATGTTTGCTTAAATTTAGAGGGGCATGGTTTTTTGACTTATGATGAGTCAGTTAATGAAATAATTAACTTTTTAAATGCAAATAGATAGGTTGAAACAGATAGGTTGCGATAGAATCTATGAAGAAAAGGTGTCTGGTATAAAAAGGGAGCGTCCTGAACTTAATAAGATGTTAGATCAAATTCGTACTGGTGATGTAATAATAAATGCAGCACGTGCAAGAGGGAAAAAAGGAGGACGTCCAAAGGTAAATGATAAAGATATTAAGCTGGCAATTAAAATGTATAGTAGCAAGAACTACAGCATTTCTGAAATTATGAAAGCAACTGGTGTTAGCAAAACTACTCTTTATCGATATATTAATAATAAATAGCTCTAGTAATTAAACTAAGGAGTTGATATGTAGTGGCCGCCGCAGAAATTTTACTTACAGAAGATCAAAGACTTGAATTTACTCAAATACCACAGAACATTAGTGAATGTGAAATTGCAAAATACTATACTTTTTCGACCTATGATATTGATATTATTATAAATCTTATAAAATTATCAATAAATGAGATTAGAAGACAAAACTTAGCTGGTTGAAAGAAGATCAAGGACATTCATCGCCAAAAGCATTTGCACAAGTAATAGAAAGACTAGAATTGATAAGAAGTTTACAGCTTGAGCTAAATATTGCAGGGTTACATCCAAATAGAATTCGTCAGTTATCCAGGCTAGGATCTAAATACGAGCCATTTTCATTAAGAAGATTTGAAGCAAAAAAGAGATATTCAATATTTGCTTTATATTTATATGAATTAAGCCAAAACCTTATAGACAAAGCTATTGAAATACACGATAGACAGATAAATATTTTATTATCTAAAGGATGCAAGAAACAAGAGGAATTACAGAAACAGAATGGTAAGTATTGGAATAAATGTTTATATGAAAAAGATGGTTCACTAAACCGCCAATATTATGACATACAGATGTCATAATTGATGTATTACAATAGAACATAGATAGAAAATTTGTGGAGATGGTAATATTGAATTTATGTATGAAAAAACGAGAGGGTTTCCATATATGTGGATATTTAGTAGAAACAAGTTTGAAAACCTGTGAAAAAGACTTATCTAACCTTTGGAATGATTTTAATATCAAAAAAGAGGATCTATTTAATGTATTTGGCTATAGAAATGATTTCTATGGACTAATGTGGTCTACAGAAAATCAAAAATATTGTTATCTTATTGGTATTGAAGTTAATTACATAGATAAAACCCCCATAGGAGCTTATTGCAAGTATATCCCTGGTACAAACTATGCTGTAGCTTATGTACCACCAGCTATGTCTGCTGTAGAAGCATGGACAGAATATTATGAGAAAATTCTTCCTGAAGCTGGATACATTCCTAACTCTAAACATGGTATGAATTTTGAATATTATCCTAATGGGAGCAAAGAAACTTATGAATTGTGGACACCTATAATAGAGAGGTGATAATGATGTATAAAAGTATAGTTGAGAGATTTTTTGATAAAAGTACAACGCCTACATCTTTGCAAATAGATAATCTTTTAGGAAGAAACGCTGTTTGCAGATTAATTAAATTTGAAAGCTTTTTAAAAAATAATTATGTTATAATACGAGAATTAAAGTTCCCATTTGGCAACAATTATGGTTGGGGATACAAGTATACCTGTAAAAGTAAGCTTTTATGTTATGTATTTTTTGAAAAAGACTCATTCACTGTCACAATAACAATAGGTAAAAGTGAGTTAAAGAGACTGTACCAAGAGTTAGACAATATGCTTCCTAAAACAAAAGATTTATGGAAAAACCGTTATCCTTGTGGTGATGGGGGTTGGATGCATTATCGGATAGAAAATGATAGTGAATTGTTAGATGTTGAAAAACTTATTTGCATTAAGAAAAAGCCAAAACAGAAATAACATATATAACTTTAATGTGTATTAATTTGGATAATTCTTATTTAACGTAACAATTAAAAAGTGAATAATTTACTGAAACGCCGTATTATTTTAAAAAATTTTACGACGTTTTTATGTTCTCAAATCAAATATTTTTTATGTAACTAGGAGAGATTTTGCCTTGGTCAAGCAGCCTTCCGGATTTTGTGAGGATTTTGCATCTCCTAATGCTGCCTTCATATATTATCTACTACAAAAAATGAACCATCCTACTTAAATTTCAGCTGATTCATTTCATTTTGTCGCTATATTGTTAATATTATGTAGTTATGTTAATATGAAAAATGCTTACCATTTATTTAACACAAATTCATATAATTTTCATTCCATAATTCTTAATATTAATTTTATATTCAAGTGCCTTTTTTAACTCTTTATTTACTATCTAAATTAGTAGTTGAAGCAGGTTTATCTGACCCTCTAAATTTCTTGAGTCTTAACTTATCAAGACTATGACCAATGATTGCTATAATAAATATAGCCGCCGCAGTTGCCTGTCCTGCCACATAAGCATTTGTAACAAAACCAATGAAGGCTATAATTAATACTGCTAGCCCTATCAATATCTTATGCCTTGCAAAAAAAATTCTATGATCTTTGCCACAATTAGAGCATACACTTCCCTTTGCTATTTCTTTACCACATGCCTTACAATTTGTCAATTTACTCATTTACGTCCTCCTGTATTTTACTCTTTTACATCTTCATTTATTTTTCATCATAATTGTAACAAAAAATTCACGTTTTTACAATAATGCTCATAAATTATAAAGGTTTACAATGACTTACAAATACAAAAATGAATTTAAATTTGATCCTCCTTCACCTGCTAACCTGAGAGCTGACTCATCATCGCCTACACACGCAAAAGTGCATCTAAAATCATTATTACCTTGACTATTATATCTTACATCATATTTTAACCGTAAGTGTCAAAGAATTTCCAAATATTCCACCAACAAATCCAGAAGCAGCACTCAAAGGTGCTCCAATAAGTGGATATAATATAGTTATAGAAAAAATTTTTTAGTACTTGTTAAATAAATTCAGTAAAGTTGATAATACTAATTACGAGATATTCATATTTTACCATAAATATAAATTTTGTATGGTATAATACGCTTAAGAGTATTTTATAAATAACAATTTTGTTTGTAAGGGGGATATTATGATTAAAGAGATAGATAAAAAGAAAAAAATACTTGATAGTAAAAGACCATTTGATAAAACTACTATTAAAAATTTGAAAGAGTATTTTGATGTGGAACTTACATATAATTCAAATGCTATTGAAGGAAATACCCTTACAATTACGGAAACTAAAGTTATTTTGGAAGATGGAATCACTATTGGAAAAGGAAAAACTCTTAGAGAACATCTTGAAGTTATTAATCACAAAGAAGCTATGGACTACATTGAAGATATAGTTGATAAAAATATAGATATTACTGAAAGTGTTATAAAAAACTTACATTACATTATTCTTAAAACTATAAACAATGAAAATGCAGGAAGATACAGAAATGTGAATGTACTCATAAGCGGCAGCAAACATAGACCTCCAGAGCATTTCTTAGTTCCACAAGAAATGGAAGACTTAATTAAGTGGTATGACGAAAGTAAAAATAAATTGCATCCTATAAAGCTTGCAGCAGAGTTTCATCATAAATTTACTTTTATACATCCTTTCATAGATGGAAATGGCAGGTGTGGAAGATTACTTATGAATTTAATCCTTATGAGATGTGGATATCCAATCACTGTTATAAGAATGGAAGACAGAAATGAATATATGAGTGCCCTTGAAAAAGCAAGTGTTGAAAATAATTTGGAGGATTTCATAGGTATTGTTGCTGCAGCAGTAAATAGAAGTCTAGATACGTATTTGTATATTTTAAAATAAAAATACATTTTGAGGAATGGGTATGGATTTATGTAAAAAGCAAATCTATACCCCATTCCCTATACAGTTTTTAATTTAAAACTAGAAACTGTACAACATAAACTTTTTATTTTTTAATTGGTTATATAATTATATTTCTACTGCTATATCAAATGCATTCTTGTTTGCCTTACGTACTGTTCCTACTTTATCAGCATCTCCGACAATATATGTGTCTACTGGTAAAATGGGCATGATTTCTTCTGCTAATTTATTCTGTGATTTCAAACCTAAAGCAATAACAATTGAATCCGCTTCCATAATTTTTCTATTGCCTTCTTGGTCTTCTATAACAACACCATTATCTAAGAATTCAATTATTTTACTGCTTCCAACTAATTTAACTTTACTTTCTTCTACTTCATCAAATAATGCTTTTCTTGTAATTCCAAACATACTTTCACAGAATTTTTCTGCTGGAATCATATCAATTACTGTAACTTCTTTTCCTTCTCTAGCAAGTCCTACAGCGCCTTCAATTCCAGAAAGGCCTCCACCACATATAATAACATTTTTCCCAATGTTTACATTGCCATTTTCCACATCTCTTAGCATTTTGACATTTTCTTTATCGATTCCCTTAATATTAGGACGAATATATGTCGAACCCGTTGCAATAATGACTGCATCTGGCTTATCTTGCTCTACTAATTCCTTAGTCACTTCAGTATTAAGCCTAATTTTTGCTCCAGATTTCATAGTCGTATCTACATTCCATTTAGTATAATCTCTCATTAAATTTTTAAAGGACACTGCACCTGCATCTAATAGTAAACCACCCAATTGATCTGATTTCTCATATAAAGTAACATCATGTCCTCTCTTAATTAATGTTTGAGTTGCCTGCATACCTGCTGGTCCTCCACCAATTACCATTACTTTTTTCTTGATTTTTGCCGGTTGAATGTCCTTGTACTTAAACTCACGACCTACAACTGGATTTACAGCACAACGTACTGGAAAACCATTGAATATTTTACCACAACCATCCATACATCGTAAGCAAGGACGAATGTCTTCACTTTCACCGTTTACAGATTTTTTAATCAAATCTGGATCTGCCATAAGTGAACGACACATACCAACAACATCGGCCTTACCTGATGCAATAATTTCTTCTGCCTCTTCTAAAGTAAAGATATTTCCAACTACAGATACTGGAATATCAACTGCTTTTTTAACAGCTTCTGCATATTTTACATTTTGCATACGTTCTTGCAGATATAAAGGTACAGAATATTTAACACCTGGTTCAACAAACACATTTCCACAAGAAATATGTGCCATATTGATATATTTTTGTGCCTCTTTTAAATAAGCAATTGTTTCTTCAATATGAATACCATCAGGTCCTGTCATCTCATCTCCACTAACACGCATTTCTAATGGGAAATCAGATCCTACTACTTCTCTAATACCTTTTATAATCTCTAATGGAAAACGCATACGATTTTCCATGCTGCCACCATATTCATCTGTACGCAAATTACTAGAACGTGATAAAAATTGTCCTAATAAATTATTATGACCACTATGAATAAAAATAGCATCAAAACCAGCACGTTTAACTCTGCTTGCACAATCTTTAAATTGATTAATAACATAATCCATATCAGCACGATCCATAACTTTTAAATCTTGCATACGACCTGGCGTAGGCAGATACGAAGGTGCAAATCCTGGTTTTACATTCATAGAAGGAACACCACCACGCCCAGCATGAGCTAACTCAATAGAAAGTTTCGCTCCATATCTGTGTGCCTCTTCCACCAACAATGAAAGTCCTGTCATATATTTATCATGATGTACATTTAATTCACCATAAAAACATACAGCTCTCTCCCAATCTACTTGTGTATCTCCAATTATTACCTGTGATACACCTGAACGTGCTTGCATTCCAATAAATTCAACAGCTTCTTCTGTTACTTCCCCTTCAGCATTAGATAAGCAACTAACCATTGGTGTAAATTCTAATCGATTTTTTAATGTTGTATTTCCAAATTTCAATGGTTGAAATACATGTGGATATTTAGTGATGTTCATATTAATTACCTCCTGTTAATTTTATAACAATTCTAACTCTAAAATATCACCATGCATATCAAAATTATATTGTATATCAACAAAAAATATCTGTGCTCATAGTAAATTGACTAATTATATTTCAATGTAATATAATTGTAATCGTATAGAATCATTATTTCACAAGGGAGGTGAGATAATTGAAAATTCAATATTTTAAATATTTCTTAGAAATTTGTAATTGTAAATCTATCTCCAAATCAGCAAAAAATCTCTATATCTCTCAACAAGCCTTAAGTTCAGCTATAAAAAATTTAGAAAACGATTTAGGTGCTTCTCTATTTATTCGTAATCAATCCGGGGTAGTTCTAACACCTTATGGAGAAAGCTTTAAAAAACATGCAACTCAAATTATATTACAGATGGAATCAATCACTAAGGATTTTGAACAAATTCGAAAAAAAGAAAAACATGTCTTAAATATAGCAATATCTTTTGGTGTTATTAGTGCACTTCCAGACAAATATATTGAAAACTTTAAATTACTACATCCAAATATTATTTTAAATATCACTGAATACCAAGACATTCCCTGCGAAGAAGCTATACTTAATGAGCATGAAGATATTGGCTTCAGCATTGCACCAATTGATGAAACATCTTTTGATTCTCAAACTATTTTAAAGAATAAAATGTGTATTCTTGTAAGTACAGATAATCCATTATCACAAAATGATGAAATAGATTTTCATCATTTAAAAAATGAACAGTTCTTACTATTAAATAGTAATTTTAAATTAAGACACAATTTCATTAAGAAATGTAGAGAAGCTGGTTTTGAGCCAAAAATCTACTTAGAAACTATGGAATTGATTCTAATACATAATTTTAGTAGATTGAACAAAGGTATTGGTGTAGGTGTTCACTTTATAGGCATGGATGTAGCAGATGTAAAAGCTATTCCATTTAACACGCCGGATTGTACATGGGAAGTATGTCTAATAACCAAAAAGAACCGTCCACTTACACCTGCTATAAAATGCTTTTTGAACTATGTGAATAACCAAAAATATCATATTATATAACATCTTTTAGTAAAAGGTTCGTTTTATAAAAAAATTACAGATGAAATTTGAAAATAAATAAGCATAAAAACTACTATAAAAATTTACGCTGAATTTAATTCTGGTTGTTGCAAATATTGTTGCAAACTAATAAAAATGGCTGTATTAAATAGTCCTTAAACTAAGTAATACAGCCATCCGTTGATATTCATGGTGCCGGAGGCGGGAGTCGAACCCGCATGTTGTCACCAACGACGGATTTTGAGTCCGTTGCGTCTGCCAATTCCACCACTTCGGCATATCTGTATCCGCTGCTAATTTCTATACTTTAGCGGTTAACAAATAATATGATAACAGGTGCTAGCACATTTGTCAAGTTAAAATTTTTAAAAAAATAATTTACGAAGCAGAAAATTAATTACCTTGCTGCTCCATTTCTTTCTTACTTATTTATTTATATAGCTGTCTAGTAATTTTGCTTTATCTGACTGCTTTACAGATCTTATGTTGAACATATAATATCTCCGTGCTAAAGGAATCATACCCTAGAGGTTTATTCAAAGTAAATACACCTCTATAGAAATCATGCTAATTCACCGGCCAGGAAGGCTCTCTTCCACTTAACACTTCATCTATGCCAATTGCCGGATGAACAGACATTCTTATACCTGCCTCTTCTGTATGTGCTGCAGTATGAGGCGTTACAATTACATTTTCAAGTTTAAAAATAGGATTATCTTTAGATGGTTTTTCTCCTTTAAATACATCAATGGCAGCTCCAGCAATTTTATTTTGCGAAAGTGCTTCCAGAAGGGCATCTTCATCAACGACTTCTCCCCGCGCCGTATTTATAAGAAAAGCTCTAGCTTTCATAAGAGACAGCTCCCTTTTTCCTATCATACCCTTTGTTTTCCCCGTAAGTGGAACATGTAAGCTTACAAAATCAGAATTTTTAAGTACATAATCTAAATCTCCAGTAAGTTTTATACTATCCATTTGATTTGAAGTTATATTTCGCTTGAATCCTATAACTCTCATGCCAAATCCCTTTGAAGCCTTTAAAGCAACAAGCTCTCCTATACTTCCAACTCCTATAATTCCAAGGGTTTTACCTTCAAGATCCATTCCAAAACTTTTTCTTATTTGAAAATTTCCATCTCTAAGTTCTCTATCATAAATAAGTAATTTTTTGGCAAGTAATAGTATAAGGCCCATAGTATACTCAGCCACACTGTTCTTATTGGATTCAGGAGAATTGGTGACTCTTATTCCAAGACTTGATGCAGCTTCAACATCTATATTATCTACTCCAACACCAAACTTAGATACGACTTTCAACTTTGTTCCTGATTTCATAATTTTTTCAGTAATGTTTGCCATTCTAACTAATATTGCATCACAGTCCTTTACTTCCTCTACCAAAACATTTTCTGAAATATCAGAAGCCATCTTTAATTCATAACCATGACTTCTAAGATACTCCTTGCCTTCTTCATATATATTTTCCGTAATCAAAACTCTATAACTCATACTAAATCACCCCTTCATATATAATCCCCTTAATTTTTTACTATAGTAAAACCTTAATGCAGTTATCAAAACTCCAAATAAACACATAATGCCAACACTTATATATACTGATCTCATGCCATAAATAAAAACATCATCTCTGCCTTTTATGTAATCCACCACTCTGTACCCAATTTTATGACTCATTCTATTGTAAAGTAATAAAGTAGAAAGAGATGTGCCTAAAACAAATCCTAAGTTTCTAATAAGGGCATTTATACTTCCTGCTATCCCAAGCTTATCTCTACTAACAGTAGACATAACTAACGAATTGTTAGGAGATTGAAACATTCCATTTCCTAAAGTCATAATTACTATATAAGCTATAATCAAAAGTACAGAAGACCTTTCATTTAAACTGGATATAAAAAACAACCCCAAACTTGTAAAACTAAGTCCAAATAAGGTAAGTATCTCGGATCCAATTTTATCTGACATATATCCACTAAAAGGAGCCACTACAGATAAAACAATAGGAGATACCATCATGAGAATTCCAGATGCTGCCGGTGAAAACTTCAATGTATACTGAAAGTAAAAGGGAAGTATTATATTTGATGCACTAATTGCGATAAATGAAATAAAAGCACATATTATACTTATTGAAAATAAACTGTTTTTAAAAATACTCAATTGCAAAATGGGCATGCTTATTTTATGTTCTAATATAATAAACAATACAAAAGTTATAAATGAAATTGCAAAAGCTAAAATTATAAATATATTGTCATAACCCTTTACCTGACCTTGTCCCAATGCTCCAAACAGCGAAACTGTAGCTACTACAAATAGTAAAGCTCCTTTTATATCTAGTTTTTCATCAGAGGTGGTATGTGCTTTAGGAAATATCTTTAATGTAAGTATAAATACAATTATTCCTATAGGTATGTTTATTAAAAATATATATTCCCAGCTTATAGCTGAAACAATAATACCCCCAATTGGAGGACCTGCCATAGAACCCAATGCCACAAATGTACCTAAAACTCCAAGTGCCCTCCCCCTCTCGTTAGCCGGAAAGACGTGAGTTATGATTCCCTGATTAGTAGCCATGGTAGCCGATGCTCCTACTGCTTGTATAACTCTTGCTGTTACAAGTAAGGGAAGTGAACTTGTGAGACCGCACAGCAGTGAACCCATTGTAAAAAGAACGACTCCAAATTTAAAAACTTTTGTCTTTCCTATCATGTCTCCAAGCCTTCCAAATATTAAAATAGTTGCTGCAACAGTTATTAAAAAACTGGTAACAACCCATGTAATACCTGACATTCCTACATTTAATTTAGATGCCATATCCGGCAGTGCTACATTTACAATACTGCCATCAAGTGTTGACATAAATGTAGCAAAAACAACTGTAATCAGGATCAGCCACTTTTTTTTGTTCATTTCACTTTCAATTTTTTTCAACCTTCACTCATCCTCTCACAAATGCTTTTCATCCCTTTAGTCTTTCAAGTTTTTTATCAAAATAAGCCTGTATCTATATATGTTACTAGTTAGTTTGATCAATGTTACATCTTATTATTCATTGTTAATAAGTTTTTACATTTCCTTGTGATACTTAGAAAAACATACCATATAGACTGCAAAAATAACCAAATATGCTGCAATCGCAAGAAAAATTATAAATAAACTAGCTCTAAAAAAAACATATGCAATTACAAGAATGCCAAATACTATTTCCATAATATCAAAAGCCTTCGCTTTAGCTCTGTTTTCAATGGCAATATTTCGCTCATCTTTATCTTTTTTCTTCACAATAAATTTATAATGTATGTTACTAATAACTGAAGCCACAGCCATTGCCATAAGGATTAAAGATATGTTTTCAGACGTATATCCACCTACAAAAAACATGCCAATTGCTGAACTAATTAACATTACAACTACTACCATAATAAATACATAATTAAAAGTTTTCATTTTCTGAATCCTCCTCATAAATAAATATTTCTTCAATACTCACATTAAAAAATTTAGAAATCTTAAAAGCTAACAATATAGATGGATTATAACGTCCATTTTCAAGCGATCCAATTGTTTGTCTTGATACCTCCAGTTTTTGTGCTAACTCCTCTTGTGTGATGCCATGTTGTTTTCTAATTTCTTCAAGCCTGTTTTTCAAATTAATGCCTCCAATCACAATAGAAAGTGACTTTGTAATATTAGAATATTACTGTTTTTTTATAATGTCAAGCTTACTTTCCATAATTGCTATAAAAAAAGGGTTTTAAAAAAATCAAACCCTTTCGTAGATACTGTCTCAGCAGAAATAGCCGTAAGGTAATTTTAAAAGCCACCCCAAACAAATTAAAACCTGGACAATCCCAGTTAATGTCCCCTATGCTTCATTAATTTTTTCTGCTGCCTTAATTTAAATTTTTTCTCTTTTTCATCTTCCTTTTTTTCTCTTGAAACTTTTTTTATTTTTAGTTTAAAATCTTCATATTGCTGCTTCATGGCAATTTGCGCCTTTGTACCTATACCATTGTCTTTTGTTTCTTTTTTAATTTTTCTCTGAAGTCTTTTAGGATTTATTTTTTTATCAATGTTTTTATCAGCATCATTGATATCTAGTGGTTTATTAAACTTTAAATTACTAAAATTCTTTAGTACAAAGTCGTATACCTCATAATCTTTTGGTTCAGCACCAAATACGACCCTTGAAAGATATACTGTATCAGAATCCCACATTTTAAACACACCAACCCAAAATGGCTCTTCAAAAAATACTGTTAGCTTAATATTAGCTGTCATTTTCTATTCCTCCTGTTTAATAAATAAAAAATCTAGAGAACGGACAACCCCAGGAGGGCAGGTTACTGCTAACTTATAAAGTGCAAGCCATGTTTTGGACTACCAACCAAAACTGTGTTTTTATCTCTATTAACATAATAACAAAAATCATCTAAAATGCAATGTTTTTTACAAATTTTAAACCTTACCAGGTTTAAAAATTCTATAGTATACAGAAATTAATGCTATATATGTAAAACAATATTTGTATTATAAATACATAAGTTATTTTTATACCACCTGCAAAGCCTATTACATAGGTTAAAAATGTAGCTCCCAAGTTATTGAAAATCATAGGATTTTTTAATATAGAAAAAGAAGTTTTGCATTTAGAATTAATTTTATAAAATATCCTTCTACCCATTTTTAACACTAGGATAATGTATTATAAAACAGTGACAATAAAAAATAGTTACCATAGCTTTAAATTTTTGCAGATACCTTCTGACTTTAATTTGCATAAAATATTATAGTACTTTATGCAAAAGCATTTTTAGCAATATTTCCAGCATTAAAAGCAATAAAAAGTGTAAAATTTTAAACTATAATATAATAAAGTTACAATTAGGAAATCTGATTTAATAAATTATAATTCATAGGAGAACTTAAAAATGAATAATTTAATAGTTGCTAAATTTGGAGGAAGCTCACTAGCTAATGATAAACAATTTAAAAAAGTAAAAGAAATCGTTTTGCAAGATAAAAGGAGACGATATATCATAGTTTCTGCTCCAGGAAAAACTTTTGAAAAAGATTATAAAGTCACAGATCTTCTATATAAATGCTATTGTTGTGTTGACAATAAAAATCTATTTGAAAATTATTTCAATATAATCGAAGGAAAATACGTTTCTATATGTAATAATTTGAGATTGGATTTAGATATAAAAAAATTCTTATATGCCATAAAAAATGATTTTTTTAACGGTGCCTCTAAGGACTATATTTTAAGCCGTGGAGAATATCTAAATGGTTTAATTTTCTCGAAATTTATGAATTTTACCTTTATAGATCCTTCAGATATAATCTCATTTAAGCAAAATGGCCAATTAGACAAAGAAGCTACTAAAATATTAATTTTAAACAAACTTTTCCATGTAGAAAAAGCTGTAATACCAGGTTTTTATGGTTCAAATAAAGATGGATCAATTAAAACTTTTCCAAGAGGAGGATCAGATATAACTGGATCCATAATATCAAGTGTTATGAATGCCTCTATATATGAAAACTGGACTGATGTATCCGGTGTGTTAATGGCAAATCCAAGTATTGTAAAAGACCCTAAAAATATAAGAAATATGACCTATAAAGAAATAAAAAATTTTTCTCATATGGGAGCAAATGTTCTAAATGAAGATTCAATTATTCCAGTTGAGGAAAGTAAAATTCCAATAAATATAAGAAACACTAATAATCCAGAAGACATTGGTACTTTTATATCTGATAATTTACCCGATGAAGATTATAAAGATACTATTGCTGGAATATCCGGCAAAGAAAATTTTTCAATAGTAACATTAGAAAAGCTCAATTTAATAAATGATGGTTTGAATAACTTATTTTCAATTATAAACGCTGATAATATTTCTGTAGAACATTTATCTTTTAATTCAGATTCTGTATCATTAATTGTACCAGATTCCCAATTACGTAAATGTGAAAATTCTTTTATTAGTAAGATAGAAACTCAGTTTAATCCAGGTTCCATAACTATAAATCATAATATATCTTTAGTTGGAATAATTATAAGAAATATAAATAAATTTAGGCAAATTATCCATAGAATTTTTCAAAATTTATCTAACCAAAATGTTAAAATAAAAATAATTATACAGCCATCTTGTGAATCCAATATTGTTTTAGGAGTAGAAGACGCTGATCTTTCCAAGACAATTAAACTAATTTATGAATCAATTAATAATCCTGTATTAATTGAAAAATCAAATACGGAAAATGAATCTCTTCCTATTTATTTTAATGTATTAAGTAAATAAATGTTTCAAACTTATTCAAAACATGCACTCATTCTAATGCTAAAAAGTTACCTGTACTGATAATACACTTAGAGGACTTGATTAGTTTGCAAAACAATTTTTGTAAACTAATTAAGTCCTCATATCTTACCACACAAATGGACATACTCAATAGGTACGCTTATAGTAAACTTCAAATTCTTTTTTATTTTTCATATTCATTACTTGCTTGAAATATCTATATCACCCGATACTGTATTTACATTTATTGTCTTATATGGTCCATTTCCTACTTGTGCAGATGCCTTGCTTTTTCTATCATTTTCATAGGTTAACGGAAAATCTCCTTTTATATCTCCAGAAGTACACTTTCCTTCAAATTTAAAACTCAAATTTTGAGGAAGTACCATCTTCACATCTCCAGAAGTAGAACTTGCCTTAGCATACTCGTCAATGGACTTGTAATTCATTTTTATATCTCCTGATACAATTTTTGCATTTCCAGAGCCTGAAATAGACTTTACAGATATATCTCCTGATATAGCTTGTATATTGTAATGTTTAGAATCTAAGCTAGTTATACCTATGTCTCCTGAATTTGTTTTTATATCAACATTATTTGCAGTAATACTATTATTCATCTTGAAGTCTCCAGAACTTTGTATACAATTTATATCATTCAATTTCATGTCAGAGTTAAATAAGATATCTCCTGAAGTTGTACTTATATCTAAATCTTTAGCATAGCTTTTAGGTACATACAATTCTATTTTCTCATTTGTATTGAATCCATCAAATATATTGATAATTTTATTGTGAAAAACTTTATTTTCATCTCTCCTTCTAATTTCAATGTTATTTCCCTGTTTTTCTATTACAAACTTATCTCCATCTTTTAACTTTCTAGATGCACTTTGTACAACTTTTAGGTTTGATTCATCTGTTGCCTGTACAATCACATCTCCTCTAGAAAATCCCAAGCTTATCTTGCTACAGTTATTTACAGATGTGCTTTCACTTTTCTGTACAACATACCTAGCACCTGTTATTTTATTTCCATATTCAAATATTGGAAAACCCTCTCCGTGAGAAAATCCATATATTAAGAAACATATACCTGCTGCTGCAATGACAGCCCACATTACAATTAATACTTTTATTAAGCTTCTATTCATATTCATATTCCTACTCCTTCAATTTAAAGCTCAAAGTTATAATTTTTTCTACAGCAGCACCTATTATGAATATAACCCAGGAATATGCCCAGGCACCAAAAACAAAACTCAATATAAAATATAGGGCAACTATAATTAGCCATGCTATAGATTTAATTGATTTAATAATTTCCATTTGACTATCATTTGAAGATTTCCACTGTTTGAATTCTTCCACGATAGTATCATCTCCTTTTACGTATTTAGGCTTTGAAGCATGATTGTAGACTATAAGACATGTTGCAATAGCATCTATTGTAAACATAACACTTACGGATACAACTTCATTTACCATAAAAACCTCATTTAGCAGCATTAAAACCACTATGCTCATAATATACAATCCTACAGACACAGACAATACAAGTGCATTTTTTCTTCGGTATTTTTGCTCCTCATTATAATCAAACATATTTTTATCTTTTATCCCTTCTAATAGTTCATCTACATCACCTATACTTGAAATAGCTATTTTAAAGGCTTCCTCTTCATCTTTTCCTGAAGACACCAAATCATCATATTTATCTGTAAGATTAGCTAAAAGCTCTTCCTTAAGCTCTGTTGCTCTATGAGTTTTAGGTGCATTTTCAAATAATTCTTCTACACTCTTTCTCAATCTTTCATGCATTTTGATTACCTCCATTAATTAACTTATCTATTAATTCCTTTGATTCATTCCAATCTAGTCTATTTTGCTTTAGTACTTCTTTTCCCAATTCTGTTATAGAATAATATCTCCTTCTTGCTCCTGTATTTTGATCTCCCCAATAAGAAGTTATAAGAGAAGCTTTTTCCAGCCTTCTAAAAGCAGAATAAAGAGTTGCTTCCTTAAGCTCATATTTATTATCTGTCTTTTCTTTTATAAATTTATTGATTTCATAACCATAACTATCCTTTTGAACTAAGTGCGCCAAAATTATTGTTTCTGTATGCCCCCTTATGACATCTGAAGTTATAGACATCTACTCCCTCCTTACAGCATATTAAATTGTAAACTAAATTACTTTAATAATTTAGTTATATTATACAAAAACATACTTCGCCTGTCAATGTATATTTTATTTGGACATATATATAACATAAATATATGTCCAAATAAAAAAACAGCAGCTGCGTAATGAAGTTTCCTTCATTATGCAGCTGCTGTTTAAAAAATTATTTTGAAAGGATTTTATCTACTAATCCATAATCTAAAGCTTCTTTAGCTGACATAAAATAATCTCTCTCAACATCCTTTTCTATCTTTTCAATAGGTTTACCTGTCATTTCACTGTACAATCTATTCATCTTTTTCTTTATTCCTAAAAGCCATTTTGTGTGAATTTCTATGTCTGTGGCCTGCCCCTGCATTCCACCGTATACAGACGGTTGATGTATTAAAATTTCACTGTTTGGCAGAGCAAATCTCTTTCCTTTTGCCCCTGCTGCAAGCAAAAATGAACCCATGCTGGCAGCCATACCAACACATATTGTGGATACGTCAGGTTTTATATACTGCATTGTATCATATATTGCCATTCCAGCTGTAATAGATCCTCCTGGACTGTTTATATAAAAATTGATATCACTGTCAGGATTATCTGATTCCAAGAATAAAAATTGTGCTACAATTGAACTTGCCGTTTCATCTGTTACCTGGCCATTTAACATTACTATCCTGTCTTTTAAAAGCCTTGAAAATATATCGTAAGAACGTTCTCCTGCATTTGTATGATCAATTACTACTGGTACATAACTCATTATTCAAATCACCTCGTAAAAATATTGTTTTAATAAATATTAAGCTGCCATAGAAATACTACTTGCAGTTCTATTTCTTCTGAATTCTCTTGGAGGCATTCCATAAAGCTTTTTGAAGGCCTTTGTAAAAGATTCCTGAGAACTAAACTGATACTTTAATGCTATATCTACAATTTTATTATCTGTATTTAAAAGCTCATTTGCAGCCTCTTTAAGTCTTCTCCTTCTTATATACTCAGCTACAGGTTCTCCAACAACAGAATGAAAAATTCTATGAAAATGATATTTTGACAGGAAGACTTTGTGAGCTATATCTTCAAGTTCTATTTTATTGTTTAAATTATTCTCTATATAATCAATAGACTTCCTAATACAAGCATTGTAATTCATTTTAGAATACCTACCTCCTTAAACCTTTTCCTATATTATATATTAACCTTTCATGTAAATCCTGTCTTTTTTTGCTCATTTATCCCATGGGTGCCATTGCTAACAGTAAATTTAGATGAATTATTCTTTAACTTAATATACATTTTAAAAATATTATCATTACCTTCTGCCCAAACTTCTCCACCATGCAAATCCACAATATTTTTAACTATGGCAAGCCCTAAACCAGAATTGTTTTTATGAGAGTTTCTAGACTTATCCCCCATATAGAATCTATCAAATATTTTATTCATATCTTCAGAGGACAACTTTCTACTTGATAAGTTTTGGAAACTAATTATAGTGTCATTTACATTATGTACAATATCTATATAAACTTCACTATTTTTTACACTGTATTTTATAGCATTGGATAAAATATTTTGAAATACCCTGCTCATAAGATATGGATCAATATTCAAATTCAACTTTGTAATACTATACTTTTTTACAAAACTTATTTGAGACTTGCTGGCAATTATAGAAACCTCCCCTATGATTTGTTCTATAATTTCAATTATATTAACATTACATATTTCAAGACTTATTGCTCCACTTTCCAGTTTTGAGTATTCAAATAAGTTTTCTATTAAAACTTTTAGTTTTTCCGCTCTCTCCATAGATTTTTCGCTGTATACTTCCTTATCTTCTATAGAAACATTCTTATCATTTATCAAATACAAATACCCCATTAATGAGGTAAGAGGTGTCCTCAAATCATGTGATATATTGGTTATAAGCTCATCTTTAAACTTTTGGACAGACTTTTCACGATTTATCATATTATTTAAATTAAGTGACATGTTATTTATCTCATCTGCCAAAGTTCCAAGCTCATCCATACCTTTTTTCTCCAACCTATAATTTAAATCCTCACGGGAGATTTTCATTATTCCATTACAGATGTACTTTATATACCTGGTTTTTCTATATGAAACCAAATATACAATTACTAGCGAAATAATTATTGGAATTACTATCATTGATGTATATCTAAAAATGTTATGATACATTCCTGTAACTTTCCATGTAATAAGTATACATTTAGTATCTGATATATTTATATTATACACCTGATATAAAATATCTCCAGCCTTGGGAGTAGTACGAAGTCTTCGATATTTTATATAATTAAGATCAATATACTTGCCTTCTACTTCACTTGATTTAAAAATTATGCGGCCTTTGGTATCAGTAACAGCTATATTTACATTGTTCTCATCAGCCAAATTATTTATATAACTTTGAACTTCAGTATTTGTAGATTGCACATACCTATTTACCTGAACATAAATGTCATTTGATGCATTTACAATATTTTGAGGGTTATTTGTATCCTGCATTATAACTGTAAGAGCACAAGTTATGCCAATTATAAGTATGATAAAACTAAGTATATTTATAATCAAAAATTCCCTTGATATACTCTTAAATGCAAACTTCTTTATCTTATTTGTCAATTTTATAACCTACTCCCCAGACAACTTTTATATATTTGGGATCCTTTGAATTTATTTCTATCTTTTCTCTTATATTTCTTATATGTACTGCAACCGTGTTTTTGGCATTGTAAAAAGGTTCTTTCCAAACACTTTCATAAATACTTTCCGTGCTTAAAACCCTTCCCCTATTATTTGCAAGTACTTCCAAGATTGAAAATTCAATTGGTGTAAGTTCTATTAACTTTTCTCCAATAAATACTTCTCTAGATGCTGTATTTATTATCATATCATCTATAACAATTTCTTCTTTACTCTGTGGTCTTTCCATATTAAATTCAGAATACCTTCTAATTTGTGATTTAACTCTGGCAACTAATTCTAGTGGATTGAATGGCTTAGCGACATAATCATCTGCTCCAACATTTAATCCTAATATCTTGCTGCTTGAATCATCTTTAGCTGAAAGCATTATTATAGGTATTTTTTCTTTTTTTCTAATTTCAAGACATGCATGTATACCATCGAGATTGGGCATCATTATATCGAGTATTATTAGATCTATATTATTTTCTTCAAGCTTGTCCATTGCTATCAATCCATCTTCCGCAGTGATAACACTAAATCCATCATTTTTCAGATAAATCTCTATTATATCTAAAATATCCTTATCATCATCCACTACTAGTATAGTACTATCCATAAAAAATATCTCCTCTTAATACTGTATAAGCTATTTTTATTATACAACACTTTATTTGCCTAAGCTTTTGTTTCTTTTAACAAGTGGTATACTTATTTTCTCTCCAAAATATGAGAAAAAATAAACAGCTATAAATATAGATGGAAATGAATAACGCGGCTGTCCCTCTGTTATAAAGTAAACACAAGAAAACATGTAAAAGCAAATTAAATTATATAGAGAGTATGAACCAATTTCTCTTTTTCTAATCAAATTTCTAATTACCTTTACACTATATAAGAGCATTAAAATTATTGCAGGAATAAACACCACATACCTTGCTATATAAGTACAAACTGCAAATAATATCTTAAAAAACAAATTCAAATTTGTTCCATTTAAACTGTAAAATATATCACTTCCATCAAGATAAGTCTTAAATAGCCTTATAAAGCCCAACTTTATAAATGATACTGGATGACTTAATATCCACTTTTTAGCTGCTTTAGACAGCATTTTATTTTTTTCTGTAGCATTTGCATTTATATATTCTTTAGTACTTACAATAGAATTTTCAACATTTTTAGCATCCATCCAAACACCGGATTTATTTTGAGAATTGTTATTTATATAAAGTACTATTCCAGGATTGTTTGATATAGATGTAAACTCACCAATCAATTTAGTATTTCTATATATCCATGGAGATATAGAAACGCAGCTAACTATGAGTACCACAGCTGTATGTTTTAAAACGTCTTTAAATTTCATCCTTAAACATATCTCCAATATGAATATAGCAAAAAAGAACACCATAAAAAATGGTTTTACCATAGCATCAGCAGCTGTTAAGACACCAATTATTACATATTTATATTTAATATCATAAAAATATATTAGCGTTATGAAAAGTAATACAGTAGTAAATAATATTTCCGTTGCAAGAACACTGTTATAGAAGATATTGCTTGGGAAAAATACAAATAACCCATAAATAATTTTACGCCTTTTCTCATTTAAATTTACTTTTTGTAGTATAATATAAAACATTCCATAATTTAAAAATGTCAAAACTAAATTAAAAACTTTTGCTGAAACCAAGCTGTTTCCAAATATCTTATATATAAATCCAAGAACAATAGAATACCCGACAGAGGTATAAGTATCTCCCCATTGACCGCCACTTGCCACTTGATTTGCAATCTGATTGTAATATGCAAAATCTGAAAAGGGCTGGGTATTTATTAAAACAACCCATAATATATTAAGTAACATTGCTACTAACATCATATTTCTATAATATCTGCTCATATGTATATCTTCCATATACTACTCCTCCTAAAAATTAATCTATAATTGAATCATCACTTCTAACTTTACAAAACAATTTTTAAGAATTAATTACTAATTTTATGAAGATTTTATGAAGATCTTAAATACTCTTTCAACTGTTGGTGTATAATAACCTTATTCTTAAAATACAAATAGGAAGTAAGTGATTTCATTATGGATTACAATTTAAAATCTATAAAAAGAGGAACGGACCCCCAGGACAATAGATGGTTTTCAAGGGAATCAGTTTTAAAACTTCAAAAAGCACAGGAAGAAGTAAGCTGGCTGCTTGATAGAAATTATAAAATACATTCAATTATAGAAATGGTAGGCAACCATTACCAATTTTCACTGAGGCAGAGAAATGCCCTTCAACGTTCAACTTCTTCTACAATGGATGGCCAAAAAAGAAATAAAAAATGCCTGCCTTTTTCCTGTATATCTAAGGACTGTATCTATATAGACGGATTTAATCTTATAATAACCCTTGAAGTTGCCCTTTCAAAAGGAATATTAATATTATGCAGTGATACTACCATAAGAGATATAGCAGGACTCAGAGGAACTTACAGTATTATAGACAAAACCCACTTAGCTTTAAATTTAATTGGCAGGGAATTTACAGATCTTCATATACCAAAAGTTAAATTTTTTCTTGATTCTGGAGTATCAAACTCAGGAAGACTTAAAAGCTTTATACTTGAACATTCAATAAAGTGGCATATTCCTGCTAGTGTAGAATTAATACCAAATGCAGACCCTGTTCTCTCCAAAATGGACAGAATCGTCACAAGTGATTCTGCAGTTCTTGACAAATGTTTGGGTTGGTTTAATATTGCAAGAAAAATAATAGAAGACTATGTACCTGATGCCAATATAATAAATTTAAGTAAAAATATTTCTTCATCTGATGCTTAGAACTCTGTTTATAACCGTCTGTATTTTTTCAGTGCCAACGAATTTAATACTATAAACAATAGTGCATAACCCAAAAGTATTAGAATATCCATATAAACTTTTGAAAGTCCATACCCTCTAAGCACAATTCCCTTTAGGGCATCTGCACCATAAGTTAGTGGAAATATTTTAGAAAGTATATTTACCCATATTGGCGTTTCTCTAAGGGGAAATAATCCACAAAACAATATTTGAGGCACTATGACTATGGGTATAAATTGAAATAATTGAAATTCATTTTTAGCAAATGCAGAAAGTAAAGTTCCAAGTGTCAATGACCCTGCTGCCAGCAGCACATTTACAAGTAAAACTAAAATTGGACTTCCTTTTATGATAATTCCAAGCCCATATACCATAAACAGCTGAATAACTAGAGTCTGAAACATAACAAATATACCAAACCCTAAAAAATATCCTAATACAATTTCTATTCTCTTAATAGGTGTTGCCATAAGTCTATCCAATGTACCGCTGATTCTTTCCCTTAAGAAAGATACCCCTGCCATGAGAAATACAAAAAAGAATATAAAAAATCCCATCATCAACGGAGCAACCGTATCAAAAGTTGTCATATTCTCAGAACCGTTTATATACTTATACTCACTATCAATCATTCTAAAACCCAGCTGCTTCAGCATCGGATTTGATGCAAGACTAGTATGCATATATTCATTAAAAGCTTTTGAAACTGATTTTTTCACTGAATTTGAAGCTGCCATATCACTTCCTTCAACAGTCACTATAATTTTATCATCTTCAAATTTAACCAGCCCATCTATAACATTATTTTTTACTCTGTCAAGAGCCATATTTTCATCTTTAACTTCCACTATATTTGTCTCATTTTTAAGTGATTTCATAAGTGTTTGTGGTAAATTTATTCCTTCTAAATTGGGCTTATCTATACCTGAATTCAACATTATACTTAACAAATACAGAACAAATATTGGTGCGGCAAATAATAATGCAAGAGATCGTTTATCTCCTATAATTTGCCTTATAACTCTTTTTGCTACAGAAAAAGTATTCATATAGCTACACCTCTTCCTTTAAAGAACTAAAGTATAGGAAAGCATCTTCAATAGTTTTTCCACCAGAGCTTTTTATTATTTTATCTGGACTTCCTTCTGCTATTACAATTCCATTTCTGAGCAAAAAAAGTCTATCACACTTATATGCTTCATCCATTACATGTGTAGTTATAATTATAGTTCCCTCATCTCGTTTAATTTTATAAAATTCATCCCAGAATTTTTTTCTAAGAACAGGATCTATGCCAACTGTAGGTTCATCTAAAATGAGCAGTCTAGGCCTATGTACTAGTGCTATGGCTAATGATAGTCTTCTCTTCATTCCACCTGAAAAGTTTTTAACTGCATCTTTATACTGTTCTTCCAAGCTAACAAGTTTTAAAACACCCTCAGCTCTTTTTCTTATAATACTTTTTTTAATATTGTAGAGTTCTCCAAAAAACAATATATTGTCAATTGCACTTAAATCATCATACAGTGCATCACTTTGTGCCATATATCCTATTTTTGAAGTTACACCAAGTGACGGCATTTTCTCACCAAGTACTTCAATAAATCCTTTAGATAATTCTTTCATTCCAATAATAGATTTTACAAGAGTTGTTTTTCCTGAACCAGAAGGTCCTAAAAATCCGACTATCTCTCCTCTTTTTATATCCATATTAATATTTCTTAATACAACTTTTTTATCATATCTAACTTCTGCATCCTTTATTTTAACTATATTTTCTAATTCACCCATGATTAAAATTCTCCTGCTTATATAATGTATTTTATATTTTCTTTTGAAAATCTACTTGAAAGTTCTCTTTCAAAAAAGGTTTTAATTTCTTCCATTTGCTCTTTCGTGTACAAAAATTTACCGTATCCAAATTGACCATACTTGAATTTTCTCTCACTATCCTCCATTGGCAGCGTTGTTTTAGGAAATACCTGTAGTATGATATTTTTAGCCTTAGTTGTATATCTATGAGATATTATTTCAAATCCAATAGAACTCTTTAAAGTTTTAGGAATTCTATCATATAACATGTCTAAAACTTTTTCATATTCCTGCTTCCAATTTTCATATATGAATACAGGTGCTATTATAAAACCTATAGGATAACCTGCTTTGGCAAGTTTTGCAGCTGCTTCTATTCTTTTTTCCATTGAAGCTGTATGATGCTCATATTCTTTTATTATTTTATCTGTATTTAAACTAAATCTTATTTCCGTATGACCGTTATGATTTATGTTTAAAAGTCCATCTATATCATTGTACTTTGTTACAAATCTAAATCTTGAAAGCTTTTGATCTCCAAAGTATTCTATACTCTTTCTAAGTGAATTTGTATAAGGCTCCACAGGAACTGGATCGGAAGTTGCAGCACCTTCAAATACAGTTATTTCAGGATTTCTTTCATCTATATATTTTTGAGCCTGTTTCAAAATGTCATCAACATTGACGTGAACTCTCACAAAAGGTTTTTCCCCTAATTGTGTATTTAAATAACAGTACTCACACTGTCCAATACAGCCACTAACTAGTGGCAGCTGATAATGTGCCGAAGGCTTACAACTTTGAAATTTTAAGCTCTTTTTTACACCCACAACTAAAGTCTTTTTGCCTTCCCTGTACTTTTCATATATATCTTTTCCTGGTACAGCTGACATAACTCTATTTGAGGACAATTTTATTATCTCCACCTCGTCATCATTTTTAAATCTACTGTATATCTCATTTCCCAGGGAATATTCTAATGTACCCTTTTCAAAAATAACTCTACGTGGAACAAACATCAACCACACACCTTCCTGATATAGAGTTTCTAAACAAAACTCATTTTGTACCTCAAGCAATTCATATAATGCTCATTAAAGTATGTGAAAAAATCATTAAAAATATTCTAAATCAAATTACATATAATTCCAAATCTCAGGTGAATATTTTAATATGCAGATAAAAATAGCCATAATGCTTGTACAACATTATGGCTATTTTAAACTATTTTTATTCTGGAACAATCATAACTAAAACCTGTGAATTTTTTAATACTTTACTTGTTACGGATCCAATCATTCTAGCCAAACCCTTTTTGTTGGATTTAGTCATAATTATCATATCAAATTCATCACAATTTGCTTTTTTCAGTATCTCATCTGCTACACGTCCAAAAACACAATATTTTTCAGTTTTATATTCCTGAATTTTTCTTTCAGCTCTATCTAAAATATTTTCACCTTTTTCCCTTGCCATATCTACCATGCTATTTGATACACCCGTTTCATTTGCTATAACTATTTCAGATACATACATAATAGTTAACTGTACTTCATCTCTGGGAAACAATTTTTTTAAACAGTCGAGTGAATGCATACTTCTTTCTGTTTCATCTAATGGGACTAAAATTTTTTTCTTTTTCATATCAACACATCCTATCACTTTTATTAATTTGTTTTGCAATAAAAATCTTCAATTAATGCCATTATATCACACGTACTGCAAAAACTTTTATTGACTTCCATCATTGCTAACGCCTTCCATATTTCATTTATGTACATATAAGTAAACTTAGTCAATGAAATAAATATTAAAATTTAATATTGCAAATTTTTATCACTGTAGTAAAATTAATGTATAAAATTTAATACTTTTGTGGGGGTGCTGCAAAGCTGAGAAGAGATCTTTCTCTAACCCTTTGAACCTGATCCAGATAAAACTGGCGTAGGGAAGCAATTTATACATTTTTGATTTTAAAGGTATATGCTTTTCTGCATATACCTTTTATTTTTGACTGATGCCCACCTACTGTAATACTCCCACTAAGTAAAATTTATAATTTTAAAGTTACTAAATTAGAGGTGTTAGAAATGAAAAAAGTATTAACAATCGCAGGTTCTGACAGCTGTGGCGGAGCTGGTATACAAGCTGATTTAAAAACAATGAGTGCCCTTGGCGTATATGGCATGAGTGTCATAACTGCTGTTACAGCTCAAAATAGCATAGGAGTTCAGGACGTAATGGATGTAACTCCTGAAATTGTAGAAGCACAAATAAGATCTATATTTGATGACATACAAGTAGATGCAGTAAAAATTGGTATGGTTTCAAACAGCAAAACCATATCTGTAATAAAAAAGCTTTTAACAGAATACAAAGCTAAAAACATAGTAATTGATCCTGTAATGGTATCAAAAAGTGGTTACTTTCTCTTAAAACCTGAAGCACAAACAGCTATAAAAGATCTGACAAGCATTGCAGACGTTGTAACTCCAAATATTCCAGAAGCTGAAGTTCTAACAGAAATGAAAATAAAAAATAGCAGCGATATGGAAAAAGCAGCTTTTAGAATAAAAGATCTAGGTGCTAAAAACGTGCTTGTAAAAGGAGGACATAGGTGCAATGATGCCAACGACGTTTTACTTTATGAAGACAAGATATTAAACATAGCCGGTCATAGAATAGATACCAAAAACACCCATGGAACAGGATGCACCTTATCTTCTGCCATAGCCTCCTTCTTGGCTAAAGGTGAAAGCACCGATAAATCCGTATATCTTGCAAAGCAATATATAACTAAGGCCATAGAAAATTCCTTCTCTATAGGAAGCGGCGTCGGTCCTGTGGGACATTTCATTGAATTATATAAAAAAGCTGATGTAGATTTCAAATAAACAGAATTCTAATATAAAGGAGTATGAAAAGTGGATAATTTAAACTTAGATAGTGTATCAAAAGTATTAACACAGGTAAGAAATAAAGTACCTCTTGTGGACTGTATTACAAACAGCGTCACTATAAATGACTGTGCAAACATTCTATTATCTTATGGAGCTTCTCCTGCCATGTGTGAAGCTTATGATGAAGTTTTTGATTTTGTAAAAATATCTTCTGCCCTATATATAAATTTAGGAACCCTCACAAAAGAACAAGAAGCTGCAGTAATTTTAGCAAGTACCTCTGCAAAAATTCACAATATACCTGTAATACTTGATCCTGTAGCTTGTGCTGCTATACCAAGGAAAGTTCAAGTTATAAATAGAATTATGCAAGTTGGTAAAGTAGATGTTATAAAAGGAAATGTAGGTGAAATTAAATTTCTTGCAGGACAATCTTCTAACGTAAGAGGAGTAGATTCCCTAGATAATGGAGAAGGAGCTTTGGATTCAGCTGCAGCTTTAGCCAAAAAGTACAACTGTGTAGTCGCTGCAACTGGCAAGGAAGATTTTATAACAGACGGTAAAAATAGTGCTGTAATTCAAAACGGAGTGGAAATGTTAACTAAAGTAACTGGTGCAGGCTGTATGCTTGGAGCATTATGTGGTGCTGCTATAGGTGCCTCTGAGGATAAATTTACAGCTACTATAAGTGCTATACTTTCAATGAATATAGCTGGTGAAGGAGCCTACAAAGCAGCAAAAGCCCCTGGAACTTTTAGGGTTAAGCTAATAGATTCCATATATGAATTGAGTGAAGAAAAATTAAAGAAAGGTGGTAAAATAATTTGGAAATAGATTATAGTTTATATCTTGTTACAGATAGAAGTTTTTTAAAAGACAAGCCCCTGAATCAAGCCGTAGAGGAAGCAATTTTAGGCGGCGTAACCCTCGTTCAGCTTAGAGAAAAAGATGCGTCCACAAGAGAATTTTACAAAATTGCTAAGGAAGTTAAAAAAGTAACTGATCACTATAAAGTTCCTTTTTTAATAAATGACAGACTTGATATAGCCCAAGCTGTAGATGCAGATGGAGTTCACCTAGGTCAAAGCGATATGCCTATAAACACAGCTAGAAAAATATTAGGTAATGATAAAATAATTGGAATATCTGCAGGCAATGTGGATGAAGCCTTAGATGCAGAAAAAAGTGGTGCAGATTACATTGGAATAGGTACAATTTTTTTCACAGGAACAAAAAAAGATATAGATACTCCTATAGGTATAGAAGGTCTCCATAAAATATATAACAGTATAAGTATACCTGCTGTTGCAATAGGCGGCGTTAACGAAACTAACTTTAAAGAGGTATTGTCAACTGGAGTTGATGGTATTTCAGTTATATCTGCTATTTTAGGGAAAAGCAATATAACTGCGGCTAGTAAGGCTCTTTGCAAATAGCTTTATAGAAATAAAATTTAAGGAGCGAGTAATATGATATTTGATGCATTTGATGCATTTCTATTTGATTTAGATGGAGTAATTTATATAGGAAATAAGCCTCTTCCAGGAGCAGTAGAATCTCTTGAAATACTTCGTAAAAATCAGAAAACAATTCGATTTTTAACAAATAATCCATGCACAACACGTGAAAAAATAGCAAAACGATTAAATGCACTTGGAATAGAAGCAAATAGTAATGAAGTGATTACATCAGACTGGGTGACCGCTCAGTATTTACAAAATAAGAATATAAAGAATGTATTTGTTCTTGGTGATGAAAATTTAAAATGGGAATGTCATAAGGTAGGCATTAATACTAATGATATAGCTGATGCAGAAGCAGTTGTTATAGGTTGGGATGATAATTTACGCTTCCGTGATATTAAAAAAGCAGTGCAATTAATTAATAACGGTGCAAAATTTATAGGCACAAACAGTGATAATAATTTCCCAAGTACAGACGGTCCATCACCTGCAGTTGGGTCAATTGTGAAAGCTGTTCAAGTAGCAGTAGAGAAAAAACCTTTCATTATAGGAAAGCCACATTCATATATGTTTAAAAAAGCTCTAGATAGTTTAAAAACATCATCTAAAGTAGTAATGATAGGTGATAATCCATATACAGATATTTTAGGGGCGCATCAGGCAGGAATATCAGCTATTTTAGTATCAAGTGAAAAAACAAACAAATTTCCATCTGCTAGGGATTTTCATAATGCCGATGCTACTATTGCAAACCTAAAAGGTTTATTTGACAATAATGTAACCATTAGAAAATGGAGTTCTCCTCATTTCCCATGGCCTAACGATGGTGTTAAGGCAGGAGTTGCAGGTATTATATTTGATAAATCTCAAAGGGTTCTTTTGATGAAGCGTACTGACAATGGATTATGGAGAATCCCTTCAGATCATGTTGAACCTGGAGAAACTGTAGAAGAAGCTATTATAAGAGAAATTAATGAAGAGACTGGTTTAAAAGTTAAAGTAAATCGATTAATTGGCATATATTCTGACCCTGTTTCACAAGTTTTCTCATATCCAAGTGGCAAAATTAATCATTTTATTACAACTTGTTTTGAATGTGAAGTTGTAGGCGGTAAATTAATTAAGGAAGGAGAAGAAACCTTAGATGTGAATTACTTCGATTTTAATTATTTACCAAAAAATCTTTTACCAATGCACCCAAGATGGCTTAAAGATGCCTTAGAAAAAGAAAAAGTTTCATATATACGTTAATTAATATTTTATACTCTATGTTAGAAATGTACGTAAGGTACTTTATACTAAAGATGCAATTAAAAGCCTAAATATCATGCCAAAAGTACCATTTTTTAAAGGTATTTTTGACATGTTCGTAATTAGTTACTTTTAATTTTTTATCAGCATTATCTCTACATGAAATTAGCAAATATTGATGCACCAATTACTGTTAGCAAACCAGATACCAAAATAAATTTAAATTTTGTACACTAATTTAAATATTCTTTTTGATTCATAAAATTATTCAATTTTTTGTTTACCCCAAGCATAAATAGTGCTGTTAAAATAACAGTTAGTAAATCTGCTACAGGCTGTGCCCAAATTACGCCTTCGATCCCCAAAAATTGCGGCATAACCAAAATAGCCGGGATAAAAAACATTCCTTGACGGCTAATACTAAGAATTCCACCTTCCTTTCCCATTCCAAGAGCAAGGAATAAGCACATATATACCTGTTCAAATCCAAACAAAATAAATATAATTCCATTTGCCCTAAGTGCCCTTCCTCCTATATTAATGAGCACTGCATCATTTTTAGAAAACAGCGACACGATCTGATCAGGAACCATAATCAGAATAAGTGCAGTTGCAGCACAGAATATCGTTGCCCACTTAAGTGATACTTTTGTGGCTTCATTTAACCGATCATAGTTTTTTGCACCATAATTGTATCCTGCAACCGGCTGATAGCCCTTCATAAATCCAAAAACAACATAGCTTCCAAGTGCCATAATACGAGTTACCACTCCGATGGCTGCTACCGCTGAATCACCATAATTGCTTGCAGCAGTATTAGAAAGCCCCATTGAAGCACTTGACAGAAGTTGATAAACCAAAATTGGAATTCCCACTTTAAAAATTTGAGTAAAAATTGTACCATCAAATCTAAAGTTGTATATAGAAAACCTGAGACTGCCTTTTTTACTTAACATATACCAGATATATAAAATAGAAGCTAATGCTTGTGATATAACAGTTGAAATAGCTGACCCCTTGATTCCAAAACCTAACGAATAGATTAAGATTGGGTTTAATATAATATTAAAAATACCACTGAGCAGCATAGAAGTCATTGTTAATTTTGCCATTCCCTCAGATGTTACAATATTATTCATAGTTACACTAAATATATTTAAAATTGAACCTGTAATGTATATAACTGCAAATTCTCTTGCATAGGGTAATATTGTCTTTGTAGCTCCAAGACCTATCAATATATTATCAAGAAAATACAGAGATACAGCTATGGAAATAATACCCACAATTAAACTGGAAACCAGTGCAGTAGAAGCTGTTTCATTTGCCTTAGTTTCATTTTCCTCCCCAAGAAGCCTGGAAATATAAGATGCAGCGCCATTACCAAATGTCATACCAAGTCCTACTATGACCTGCGCAATAGGAAATGTAATGGACACTGCTCCCATCTGGCTGGTTCCAAGGCCACCCACAAAGTAAGCATCCACAACATTGTAAAGTGCAGAAACCATCATACCTATCATGGTAGGTATACCCATTTTCAATAATACTTTAGAGATTTTCTCATCACGCATCATTTTAAGTTTTTCATTATTCAAATTCAAAATATCATATCCTTTCTTAAGTGTATATATGATATACGCTATATTTAAAAATATATCGCTGCCTCAATTTGCTGTTAAAGTAACCAAGATTCAAAATTAATTTTCATTATTTATAAGTATAGGTACTATACGCTTTGTGTAAGAAATTCCTTATTAAACATAATAAAACCTACCCCCTTTATCTTTTCATTTCTCAATTATTTATTAAACAAATTGAAGTTTTATATTTTCTATACAGATAGTGTATAGTACCTATACACTATTGTCAAGCAATACTTAACTTTTTTACTTGAAATTTCTCTTTCGTATTAACCCCTATATTGACAAAAGTGTTTATATGCTATACGCTAATAATATGATGAATTTTAATTTTGATAATAAGTTAGAAATTAGCTACATGCTTTTAAGATTAGGTGTAAAACTTTCTGAGCTTGATAAACAAACTAATTATTATGGAACAGATACTCCTCTCTTTTACGCTGAAATTCATATGATCAGAGCTATAAAAGAAAATGAAGGTATTCATGTTAGTGGTCTTGCAGAAAAACTGGGAGTGACAAAAGGAGCAGTTTCCCAAATAATCATGAGACTTCAAAAAAAGGGTATGATAATTAAAGAAGTTGATCCGCATAATTCTTCAAGGTTGAATCTTCGTTTAACACCAAAAGGTGAAACAGCCAATACGTATCATAAAAAAATTCATAATAATTTTGATAACATTGTTAATGATATTTTAAAAGATGCTTCCGATACAGAAAAATCTTTCTTAAAAAATTTTTTAAATTCTCTTGAAGAAAAAATTGATACTTTTGACAAAAGGAAAAAATGATAAAAGAGTTTAAGCATCAGGCGGAGTCAAAGCTTCATCTGATGCTTAGAACTCTGCTTATATTTTTAATTAGGCTATGTTAAAGAATAGTGTTGATAATGTACTATAAACGAACTCCTAAAAAAGTTTCTTTAATAATACTATGAATTTATTGCATTATAGTATTTAATTGCATTTTCTAAATGTTCATATTTAAAATCTGGCCAAGAGTCATTCGTAAACCACAACTTCGCTTTCGCAGACTCCCATAACAAAAAATTACTTATCCTCATTTAATTTTATAAGCATTAAGGTTTCCTCCATCTATAGCATACATCATGTTTTTTTGCAGCATTTACTATTTCCGAACGTCCTCCATAATTTAACGCAATATTTAATATCATGTCTAAATTATTTTCTGTCTTTCTAATTTCATTTATTAATTCAGAAGAAAGCATATTTGTAGTACCAATATGCTTTGCCATAATATTTTCTCTAGCTTTACTACTGAATTTTATAACTATAATTAATTTACTAGTTTACAAATTTAGCATGGTAAACTATAATATTTATTATAATTAATTTAATATAAATTGGGAGGTCTGTGAAATGAAAAAGAAATTAGGAATTTTAACTTTAGTAATATTTTTGCTTGGAATAATACTTACAGGATGTGGACAAAGCCAGAAATCAAGCGATAAATCCTGGGATGATATAAAATCAAAGGGTCAGTTTGTAGTGGGCCTAGATGATAGTTTTCCTCCAATGGGTTTTAGAGATGAAAAAGGTAAAATCGTAGGATTTGATATAGATATGGCCAAAGCAGCTGCACAAAAAATGGGAGTAAAGGTAGTTTTTAAACCAGTAGAATGGGATGGTATTATACTTAGCTTAAATAATAAAGACATAGATGTTATATGGAATGGTTTGACTATAACTGATAAGAGAAAAAAACAAATAGCATTTTCAAAAGTATATCTTCAAAATAAACAAATAATTGTAGTAAGAAATGATTCTAACATAAAGAATAAAAAAGACTTGTCGGGTAAAACAGTAGGTCTTCAAATGGGAAGCAGCAGTGAAACTGCATTGAATTCAGACGCTACTACAGCAAAATCTCTAAAGAATATTAGAAAATATTCTAATAATACAGAAGCATTACTTGATTTAAACCAGGGCCGTATAGATGCAGTTGTTGTAGATGAAGTAGTTGGAAGATACTATTTGCAAAAGAAACCTGGTTTATACAAAATACTTGAAGATAACTTCGGCAAAGAAGACTATGGTGTTGGTATAAGAAAAACAGATGAAAGTTTTAAAAATAAACTTGACGAAGCACTGGATTCAATGAAAAAAGATGGAACAGCAAATAAAATATCTCAAAAATGGTTTGGCAAAGATATAATTGCAAAATAATTGGTTAGGATGTGATTTATATGTCTGATATCATGGACATTACAGGATTTATACTAAGTGGAAGCTTAATAACTATACAACTATTTTTTATAACAGCTATTTTTTCTATACCTTTAGGATGCCTAGTAGCCCTAGGTAAAATATCTAAAATCAAGCCCATAAAGGCTATACTTAGCTTATATACCTGGGCTTTTAGGGGAACACCTTTACTTTTACAGTTGTTTTTCACCTATTTTGGTCTTCCTGTAATTGGCATAAGGTTATCTCCCTTAGCAGCTGCAAGCATTGCTTTTACTATAAATTATGCCGCATACCTGGCAGAAATTTTTAGATCAGGCATTGAATCAATAGACAAAGGACAATTTGAAGCTTCTAAAGTTTTAGGTATGAATTACTGTCAAACTATGATAAAGATAATAATTCCCCAAGCCATTAGAAATGTAATTCCTCCTGTTTGTAACGAAAGTATCAATTTAATAAAAGATTCTGCTTTAGTTGCAACTATAGGTGTGGGAGATCTTCTAAGGGCAGCAAAAGAAGTAGTTACTCGTGATTTTACAATTACTCCTTTTATTATAGCTGCTATACTATATCTTATTTTAACCTCAGTTTTAGTTATGGCCTTTAGAAAATTAGAAAAAAAATATTCTATTAATTAATATTTAAATCAAGTCCTGCTATTTGGTACTAACAGGGCTTGATTTTTCATTTTCTTTGTTTTCTTTACTATTTTCTAAACATTCCTGTAAACATTCTTCTATTACTTCCATAGTAATCTCAAACTTATTATTATCATCCAAATTTGACCCTCCACATCAATTTAATATCATATTACTATAGTATTAACAATATCAAAAAGTGTTAATACTTATATTTAGATTATAATTATGCTCATAAAATTTATCTTTATTTTAAGGTTTATGTTAGAAAATATACTTAAGCGAAGCAACCTTTTCAGAGGACAATTGCCAGATAACAAAGGACAATGAAGGTGAGTTTTCCTCCTTCACTGTCCTATGTCCTCTTAAAAATATTGTTTTCCAATATTTTTAAAATGCAAAAGTTGAGTATATAATACATAAAGCTAAAACTTTAATTACATTTCAACTAAGCTGTTGTTAAAAAATAAGTAGAGATATTTATTTTTTACTTGCTTACCAGTTAACTTTTCAAGTGCCCTTGCGTAATAATAAACTTGGATTTTGTATTTATCTTTTATGTTATCTATATCGTCTACATAATCTGTCTTATAGTCTATAAGCACTAATTCTCCATTTTCCTCAAAATAGCAATCTATTATTCCTTGAATAATTATTTTTTCATCCTTATATATTTTATCTGGAAGCTCTTTATATAATTTATTACTTTCTATCTCCATATAAAATGGAGTTTCCCTATATATATTCTCCGCCTCTTTCATTCTGTTTCCAATTTCAGAATTAAAGAACTTCAATATTTTGCCTAATGGTATTGACTTAACTTCATCTTCTCTTATAAATTCTCTCTGAACCAATCTATCTACCTGTTCCTTTATTTCATCGTAAGAATTAACTTTTTTTATGTCTATATGCTGCAAGATTAAATGCAAAAGAGTTCCCCTCTCAGCAGCTGTCATACCTTTTTTCTCTCTTAAAAAAAGTGGTTTTTTTAATTGTACCGATTCCATCAAATTTACGCCATCTTCCATATCAGTCAAATCAAATCTTCTCTTTAATTCTGATACAGAAAATTTAGCAGGTATCTTACAAGCTTCCTCATATTTATATTTCCAGTTAAGCCTTCTATCCACTTTATCCATATATTGTCCATCATATTCGGTTAAGTTAAGTTCTTCAATTTTACCCAGTATATCTACATCTTCCTTTTCTTGAGATACACTTCTAAAATCATCCTTTTTGTAAATATTTACCTTCCATGTAGAACTGTCCCCTATAACTAGATTTAAATTATCTTCACCTTTAGAAATTTCTCTTATAGGCTTTCCACATGGGTGTTTAGCCAGTGCAGCCCCTATCCAATCCAAAAAGTTTCTAGCACTTATAAGTGAGTATTCAGGAAGCTTATTTCCTTTATAAGAAGCACATTCACACCATTTTTGAGTTGTTTTTTCAATATTATTTACCATTCCAGTTATTATAAGTTTTTCTTTTGCTCTGGTAAAAGCAACATATAATATTCTCATTTCCTCTGAAAGAGTTTCTACTTTTAGCTTTTTTCTAAACACCTGTTTCATAACAGTAGGATAGCATATATGCCTTTTTATATTCACATAATCCGGTCCAAGACCTAACTTTTCATGAAAAAGCACCCCTTTATTCATATCCATCAAATTAAACTTTTTTCCTGTACCTGAAAGTATTACTACAGGGAATTCAAGTCCTTTGCTTTTGTGAACACTCATTATCCTGACTACATTTTCATTTTCTCCTAGTATTTTTGCACTTCCTAAATCCCCACTACTATTTTTAAGTTTGTTCATAAAATTTATAAAATTAAAAAGTCCTTTATAACTGCTCTTTTCATACTGTTTTGCTCTTTCAAATAACATCCTTAGGTTTGCCTGCCTCTGAATTCCCCCAGGCATAGCCCCTATAAAACCGTAATAACCCGTTTCAGTATAAAGATGCCATATAAATTCATCTATTGGCATATACTTTACTTTTTTTCTCCAGTTGCTAAGCCTTTTCAAAAATTCACTTACTTTATATTTCAAGCTATTTTCCACATGCTTTAATGATATATCTGATTCAGAGTCATTTTCCGAAATTATCTTTAATATGTCATAAAAATGAATTTTTCTATCTACCATTCTCAAATCTATAAGTTCCTCTGGAGAGAAAGATTCTATAGGAGACCTAAGCACAGCTACAAGTGGAATATCCTGAAGTGGATTATCTATTATTTCAAGTACTGATATTATTGTCTTTACTTCTATATTCTCAAAATATCCGGCAGATATATCTGCAAATACAGGTATTTCTAAACTATTAAGTTCTTCTACAAAAGTAGGCGCCCAATTTTGTGTGGCACGCATTAATATTACTATGTCTTTATACATTACATTCCTATAGGATTTCGTATTTTTGTCATATACTTTTAGTGGCTCTACTTCCTCTTTACCATTTATGAACTCACTTATTTTTTCTGCTACAAGCCGTGCTTCTACCTGAACATTATCTAAAACTTCTTCACTTTCTTCTTTTTTATCTATTATATTAAGCTCTATATCTCCACAACAGTTTCCAGATAAGTTTTCATAATCTGCTGAACTTTTTAAGCATTCCTCATCCGTATAATCTAATTCTCCTACTTCTCTACACATTATTTGTTTAAATAAATAGTTAGTACCTTCTATTATTTCCTTTCTACTTCTAAAATTTTCAGATAATTTTATTTTTCTGTTTTCAGCCGTCTTTTTTTCAGAATAACTATTATATTTCTGCAAAAAAAGTTCAGGTTTAGACTGCCTAAATCTGTATATACTCTGCTTTACATCTCCTACCATAAACAAATTTGAGTCTTTTGATTTTCTACTTATCATATTCATTATAACTTCTTGAACTTCATTGCTATCCTGATATTCATCTATAAATATTTCCTCAAAATATCTTCTATATTCTAAAGCTGCCTCTGAAGGAACTATATTTCCCTCTTCATCTCTATCTGTTAATATTTCAAGGCAAAAATGTTCTATATCGCTAAAGTCCAGTATGCCTCTTTCCCTTTTTTTTAAGCTGTAATTTTTATCAAACTCTATTACAAGAGAAGCCAGGCATTTCATCATAGGATATACTTCCTGCATATCTTTATATATATTATCGGAACCTGAAAATATATCTTCTTTTATACTATTTAACTTCTTTTTAACTTCATCCCTTACATTCTTAGCTCTTTCCTTCACTTCTTTAACTTCATCTTTTACTCTTTTAGTGGAAAGCTTGTTAAAACTCAATTGTAAAAACTTTTCTTTTAGTTCTTCCCAAGAATTTAAAAGCGATAATTCCTTTATATTTTCATAATCTTTTTTAAAAGTATCTGCATAGTGCTCAAGTCCTTCTACGCTTTGGATTATGGTAAGTTCTCTTTCTATTCTATCCTTGCATCCCTTAACTTCTACCTCTATGCTGTGCATAATCATTTTTGCCCAAAATGTATGTCCGAAATCAAAATCTTCTTTTACATTAAAATTTTCTACTGCTTCTCTTAACCATTTTTCAGGCCAGGGATTACTTTTTGAAAATTCATAAAGGGAAAGTACCATATCTTTAAGTTTAATATCATTTTTACTTTTAAAACCATCTACAAGTTTTAAAAATTCTGTACTTTCTGTGTCATATTTCTCATCAAAAAGTTTCTCAAGCACATCCTGTTTTAAAAGAACTGCTTCTGTACTGTCGCATATTCTAAAATTAGGATCCAAATCTATTAAATGGAAATTGCTTTTTATAACCTTAAGGCAAAAAGCATGTATAGTAATTATATTAGCCTGATTTAAGAGTGTAAGCTGTTTTTGAAGATTTTTTGAGCCATAATTTGATTCTAACAGTTTAGAAATTGCCTCTGCTATTCTCTCTTTCATTTCAGAAGCCGCTGCATTCGTAAAGGTAACAACTAACAATTTATCTATATCAACATCTTCATCAATACTTGTTATTTCCTGTATTATTCTCTCTACTAGCACTGCTGTCTTACCAGTTCCTGCACCTGCTGACACTAGTAAATTACATTTGGGGGTAAAAATAGCTTCTCTTTGAGATTCTGTCCAATTTGTATCCATATCTACCACCTTACTAAAATTCATTGAAGATTTTCCTCTAAAGGATACGCCTTCTAAGTTCTAAAACCTGTTTAATACGTATCAGATGGAGTTTAAAACTCCATCTGATACCAAGAACTCTGTTTATTTAATAAACCACTTTATTCTTTCCAGAATTTTTTGCTCTGTACAAGTTCATATCAGCCCTTCTTATTGCACCTTCAACATCTTTATTCTTATTTGTACATACTGCTATACCCATTGAAACCGTTACATAAGACGAAGCTTCATTATACTCTACAGCTTTCATTTTTATAAGATTTCCTATATTTATCATTCTCTCATATACAGACATGGAATCTGTAACATTATACATATATATTATAATCTCTTCTCCCCCATATCTAGCTACCATGTCTTCCTCCCTTATACTATCTTTTATTATATCACTTACTTTTCTCAAAACCCTATCTCCATATTGATGTCCAAATCTATCATTAAAACTTTTAAAATCGTCAATGTCAATCATTACAATAGCAAAGCCTTTACCGCAGTTTTTTACTTTTTCTTTTATCACCGAGAAAAAATAATTTCTGTTAAATAACCCTGTTAAAAAATCCTTTTGAGAATTTTGTTTTATTTTATTATAAAGTTTATTATTCTCTATACATATGGCTATTTGATTAGTAAGTGCAGTTAATAACTTCACATGTTCGTTATTTAAATAGTTATATATATGGTGTTCAACCACAATAACCCCTAAAAGATTATCTTTTAAATATATAGGCATGAGTATGGAAGAGTGAATTTGAATATTATCATATATATATATATTATCAATACAATTTACTATACTAGTATTTAGACTACTTATATTTCCTTTGTTGTAATCGATAATACTAAAATGATGCTTTGTACTAGGCAAATTTGTAGATTTTAATTGAAGTTTTCTATTCTCTAAAAGATATACGCTTGAATAAGTTACCCCTAGAATTCCTATCATTATATCATTTATTATAGAAACTATTTCTCCTCTACCTATTCTCTTGTTTATATACTGACTTATCTGAACTATCAGAGACAACATATCCAGCTTCTTATCTAACTCTATAATCTTCATGCTTTGTTTTTGTATAATTCCTTCAGCCATCTTTTGATAACCTTCATACTCACTTTTAAGTTGATTATATTCATCTGATAATGGCGTCAACATAAAACTCTCCCCTATTAAAAATACATATCTAATCTAAAAATACTTTCTATAATTGTGTCTATAAAAGTATATATTCACAAGAAAACTTTTTCTCATGAATATATACAACAACTCCTCATACTATACTATTATAAATTTATATAAACTGCTCATACTATTTTATTAGTTTCTCTATAAAAAATAATTTAACACTAATTTTCAACTACCTTCTAATTTTATATTATACTACTGTTTATAAATACATCCTAGCATTTTCATACATTATATATCGAATATTTATACTCTTAATTTTCAATATTCGACTTACTATTGTACTTATATTCATGTATATTTTTTGTTGTTATATGTAAAATATTTTTTATAAAGAAGGGAGATTTTACATTTAATTATAATAAAAATTTTCTAATCTCATCTTTCATCTGTTGTTTTTCGCATACAGTGCTGTGAATAACCTTACTTTTCATTAGCTTCTCTATAGGTTTAGGTATTTCGAGAGAAGCAGTTTTACTCATTATTTCTATAAGTTCAAAGTCTTTTTGATTCTTATATTTATCGTCTAAAGCACTCATTACGGATTTTGTAAATTTAAAAGGACTTGCAGTAGAAACAATAATGGTTTTTGTGTCATCTCCTGTATCATGCAAATACTTTCTATACACGGAATAAGCCACTGAAGTATGTGTGTCCATTAAGTAATGGTAACTTTTGAAAACATCACTTATAGAATTAAGTGTTTCTCCTTCACTTGCAAATCCACCATAGAACGGTTTTAATTCTTCTTTCATATTTTCACTTACACTATACTTTCTATTTTTATTTAAATCTTTCATTAACCCCTGTACAACTAAAGAATCCTTTCCACTTATATCATATATGAATCTTTCAAGATTACTGGATATGAGTATATCCATAGAAGGAGATATCGTTACTATAAACTCTCTCTCAGCATCATAAACTCCACTTTTTAAAAAGTCATATAATACTTTATTATCATTTGAAGCACATAAAAGTCTATTTATAGGCAAACCCATTTTTTTTGCATAATAGGCTGCAAGTATATTCCCAAAATTACCTGTAGGAACTACAAAATTTATCTTTTCTCCTAACTTTATTTGTCCCTTCCTTAAAAGTTCCATATATCCATGAAAATAATATACTACTTGAGGTATAAGTCTTCCTATATTTATGGAATTGGCAGAAGAAAACATATAAGACTTTTCATCTAATTCTTTTTTTAATTCTTCATCATTAAAAATTTTCTTAACTTCAGTCTGGGCATCATCAAAATTTCCCTTTATCCCTATAACTTTAGTATTTTTGCCTGCCTGGGTAACCATCTGTTTTTTTTGTATATCGCTTACCCCTTTTTCAGGGAAAAATACTACTATTCTTGTATTCTCTACATCTGCAAAGCCTTCTAGTGCTGCCTTTCCTGTATCTCCAGAAGTTGCTGTAAGTATAACTATCTTTTTATGTAAATTTTGTTTTTTCGCAGCAGTCTGCATTAAATGTGGTAGAAGACACAATGCCATGTCTTTAAAAGCTAAAGTTGGTCCATGAAACAACTCTAAATAAAATACGCCCCCAACTTTCTTTACAGGTACTATCTCATCTGACTCAAATTTATTGTCATAAGCTAGGTCTATGCACTTCTTCAACTCATCTTCAGTAAAATCAGTGAAAAATTTTCCAATTATGCATAAAGCTAGTTCCTTATAAGTCATATTTTTAAATTTTTGTAATTCTTCTTCATTTACAGAAGGTATACTGTCTGGAACAAACAATCCACCATCTTCTGATATTCCTTTTAGTATAGCTTGAGATGCAGTATAGTTTCCATTTAATCCCCTAGTGCTGTTATAATGAATTTCTTTCAAGTGTATCTCTCCCTTTTCTATAATTTTTACTAAAATAGTTATACCTATATAATAACATACGAAATATAACTTGAAAATTACAGTTATATTAATTTACAAACCTATAACGATTTCAAAACAAAAAATCTATAGATATAGAGTTTTTAGCATAAGCGTAAAGTTAAACCAAAATTTATCACTAACTAGTTATTTTTACATTTATAAAATAAATAGAAAAGTCACTCCTAAAATTAGAGAAAAAATAAAAGGAGTGACTTTTGTGAAAAAATATTCAGTAAACATTTTCATTGAAAAATATGCCAAAAATTCCACAAGCCTCTTTCAGCTTATCTCCTTCAATTCCTTTAAGCTTACACATTAATCATCATCTCTTAAAACATTTAAATTTTTTCCTTCCATAACCTTATTCATATTTCTAACAGCACACATTTTTCCACACATAGTACATGTATGTTCATCTTCTGGTTTTGATTCTTCTCTGTATCTTCTTGCCTTTTCTGGATCTATAGATAAATCAAATATTTTTTTCCAATTAAGCTCTCTTCTAGCTTTACTCATAGCATTGTCCCAATCTCTTGCCCCTTTTATTCCCTTTGCAATATCTCCTGCATGAGCTGCAATTTTAGTAGCTATGATTCCTTCTTTCATATCTTCTAAGTTTGGAAGTCTTAAATGTTCTGCTGGAGTTACATAACATAGAAAATCTGCTCCTGAAGATGCAGCTATTGCTCCTCCTATAGCTGATGTAATGTGATCATAACCTGGTGCTATATCTGTAACTAAAGGTCCTAACACATAAAACGGTGCATTATGACACAATTTCTTTTCTATCTGCATATTTGCTTTTATTTCATCTAAACTCATATGCCCTGGTCCTTCTATCATAACTTGTACATTTCTCTCCCAAGCTCTTTTGGCAAGCTCTCCTAAAGTCATAAGCTCCTTAATTTGTGAAGCATCTGTAGAATCCTTTATAGCACCTGGTCTGCAAGCATCTCCTAAACTTATAGTTACATCATATTTTTCACATATATCTAAAACCTTATCAAAATGCTCGTAAAAAGGATTTTCTTTTTCATTTAATTGCATCCATGCATATATTAAGGATCCCCCTCTGGATACAATGTTCATAAGTCTTTCAGTTCTCCTAAATACTGCTGCAGTTTCTCTATTTATACCTGCATGAATAGTCATAAAATCCACACCATTCTGCGCATGCTTTTCAATTACACCTAAAAGTTCCTCTTCAGTTATGTCTTTTAATTCTTTATCATAAAATCCTATGGCATCATACATAGGCACTGTTCCTATCATAGCAGCTGACATTTCTACTAGTTTAGTTCTAAATTCTTCAGTTTTTCCAAAGCAGCTTAAATCCATTATAGCTTCTGCTTTCATTTCTAAAGCTATCTTAACCTTTTCTAATTCATCCTCTATGCAATTGCAGTCCTTTGAAATTCCCAAATTTACATTTATCTTAGTTTTGAGTCCTTGTCCTACACCTTCCGGATCTAATGCATTATGATTTTTATTAGCTGGTATTACAACTTGACCCTGCGCAACTAATTCCATTAGTTGTAGTGATTTCATGTTTTCTTTAGCAGCTACTCTCTCCATTTCCTTTGTAATTATACCTTTTTTAGCAGCATCCATTTGTGTTGTGTAATTCATTTTAAACATCTCCTTTAACATATTTTTTGAAAATTATGTTAAATAAAAAAGGAGGTGATTCTAAATCTCCCTCATATTCATCTTTATATAAATAAAAAAATGCAACCTTATAAAGTTGTATTTTAAAACTATATAAAGCTCTTCCCTACGCTGGAATTATCCAGATCAGGTATGAGGGTCAGAACTAACAGTTCTATCTCAGCCTATAACATAGACCCCCCTAGATTATTTAATTTTATATGTAAATTATATAATATATGTTTAATTTTTTCAACTGTACATTTTGATACCTTCAATAAGTAATTGGAGATTTACACCCAAATCCCCCTTTAACTTCTTATTAATAAAGTTATAATATAATTATGTTGAATTAATTATATTTTATAAATCTAGGAACCTAAAGAAAGGAGATAATCGTATTGGGAATTTATTTAGACAACGCTGCTACATCTTATCCAAAACCACCTGCAGTTGTAGATGCAATTTCAAATTTTATGAAGAACATAGGCGCTACTGCAGGAAGAGGAGCTTACAAATCAGCTATTGAAGCTGATAGACTTGTATTTAACTGCAGAGATAGTATATGTAAGTTATTTAACGGTAAAGACCCTTCTAACATAATCTTTACTTACAACATAACAGATTCACTTAATCTAATAATAAACGGAGTTTTAAATCAAGGAGATCATGTTATCACAAGTAGCTTGGAGCATAATTCTGTATGGAGACCTTTAAAAACTCTTGAACGGGACATAGGTATAGAAATATCTACACTTCCCTGTACAAATGAAGGAATATCAAAAGCCTGTGACATAGAAAAATTAATAAAGAAAAATACTAAGCTAATTGTATTCACTCATGCTTCTAACGTGCTTGGAACTATTCAACCTATAAGGGAGATAGGCGCTATAGCTAGAAAACATAAAATTCTATTTTTAGTAGATAGTGCACAGACAGCCGGAGCTTATCCTATTGATGTACAAAAAGACAACATAGATATTCTTGCCTTCACAGGTCATAAAAGTCTTTTGGGACCTACTGGCACAGGAGGACTTTTAATAAATTGCGATACTAATTGTATAAGGCCATTAAAATCTGGAGGAACTGGTGAAGATTCCAAAAATCCATACCAACCTGATTATTATCCTAATAAATTAGAAGCAGGCACCTTAAATGTAGCTGGAATAGTTGGTTTAGGAGAAGGAATTAAGTACATATATGATCTAGGAGTACAAAAGATAAGAGATACAGAAAATAAAATAATTGAGTATGCCCTCAAGAGATTAGAGGAAGTTCCAGGAATTCATATATATGGCCCAAAAGATGCGGAAAAAATAGTAGGTGTCATTTCATTTAATATAGAGAATATGTCTGGTGAAGATATTGCTTTTAAGCTGGATAAGGAATATGACATAATGATAAGAGTTGGATTTCATTGTGCTCCAACAGCCCACAGGATAATGGGGACTTATGAAATTGGTGCTATGAGAATAGGTATTGGATATTTTAATGAAAAGCAAGATATAGATGCATTAATAAATGCTTTAAAAAATATAGTTTTCGAAAAATAAAGTAAAACCCCTTTTTAACTTTTATGTGTAAAAAGGGGTTTTTCCATTTATTTATTTACTTTAACATTTCTATTATCTACATCTGACGCATTTTTTCTTAAAGAAGATATTACTTTAAATACAATCATTATAAGTGCTATTCCTGCCACTGCTGAAATAATGTAACCTACAATATCATTCATTCCTTTTATGGAATAATCCGCTGCAATGGCATTATAGTGTATTCCATTTTGAAATCCTTTAGGTATGTAACCTACAAGAGATTTAATACCATCTGAATCCCATTCGCCAAATGCATCTCCAGCAGCTAAAAGTCCTAGTGGACATAAAACTACAAGAACTGCCAAAAGTCCATAAAGTGGTTTTTTACTTCCACCTTTATCTTCATATAATACATCTGGAGACATTTTTTTAACATAAGCATATACTGCTGCAGTTATAGCTCCTTCAAGTATTCCTACTAAAAGATGGGTTCCTACCATAGCTGGTACAGTTACTTGTAAGGTATAAGGACAATAAAGTGCCTTTCCAGCTGCATCTGTAAATAATAAAGGCTGTATACCAAATTCAACAGATGCCATAAAAGATGCTGCCACAATTCCCACATATGCTCCTACAAAAGCTGCAATATATTCTCCTTTAGGACTCTTCAGTTTACCTTTTATAATGCTGTACAAAGTATATCCTACAAAAGGCATTATAAACGCCATATTAAAGGTATTAGCTCCAAAGGCAAGTATTCCTCCATCTCCGAAGAAAAGTGCCTGTATAAGTAGTGCTATAGTAACTGCAATAGTCGCCGCATAAGGTCCAAGCAAAATTGCTATCAAAGTTCCCCCTACTGCATGAGCTGTTGTTCCTCCCGGTATAGGTACATTAAACATCATTATAAGAAAAGAAAATGCTCCGCAAACACCAAGCATAGGCATTTTTTTTGGGCTTATTTCACTTTTTACCTTTTTTACGGCCTTTGCCCAAACTGGCAGCATTACCACTGCCATAACAGCACAAGTTGATGGACTTAAATAATTATCTGGAATATGCATAATAAAGACCTCCTAGAATTTTAAAAAAATATATAAATTTGTATTCCTCTAATATACATAGCAATATATATGCCAATTTTCTATATATTTTTAATAATTTTTGCAGAACCTTTTCAATAGACGCCAATAGTAGGACAAGCTTTGATAGTTAATTTAAAAATTTTATGCTAAGAAATTTTTCTAAGTCCATTAATCTCAAAACGATACAAAATTTATCTCAAAATGATATTATGTTTTAATTTTATATCAAAATGATATAAATAGAGTTCTTGACACCAGATTAGCCTTCAAGCATTTCATCTGCATGATAGGAGCTTCTCACTAGTGGGGAAGATGATACAAATTTGAAACCCAATTCTAAAGCTATTTCTTTATATTTTTTAAATTGATCAGGATGAACATACTCTACAACAGGATGATGTTTTGCAGAAGGTGGCAGGTACTGACCTATTGTAACAATGTCACAATCCACCTTTCTTAAATCCTTTAATACTTCTATAATATCTTCTTCTTTTTCCCCAAGCCCCAACATAAATCCTGATTTTGTTAAAATTGAGTTATCCATAATCTTAACTCTTTTTAAAACTTCCAGTGAACGCTTATAAACTGCCATTGGTCTTACTTCTTTATACAGAGCAGGTGTCGTCTCTACATTGTGATTTATTACATCAGGTTTTGAATCCACTACCTTTTTAAGTGCAGTTTCATTTCCCTTAAAATCCGGTATTAAAACTTCTACTGTTATATTTTTATTAAGCTTTCTTATTTCCTCTACAACACTAGCAAAATGAGAAGCTCCTCCATCTTCTAAATCATCTCTTGTAACAGATGTTATTACTGCATATTTCAGTTTTAGCTTATCCACTGCTTGTGCCACATTAAAAGGTTCTTTTTCATCAACCTTTTCAGGTTTACCTTTAGTTACATTACAAAAAGTACAATTTCTAGTACAATTTTTTCCCAGTACCATAAAAGTTGCCCTGCTTTTATTAAAACATTCCATCCTATTAGGACAATTTGCCTCACCACATACAGTATTCAATGAATACCTTTTAAGTATATCCTTTACATCTTGAGAAACTTGTCCCCCTATTATTTTTATTTTTAACCACTCAGGTTTTCTCTTATACATAAAATATAATCCCTCGTTTCTTCTTTAAAATATGCTAATTTTTTAACACATCTCCACAAAATTAGTATACTACTATTTAAACATAACCTCCATAATATCTTTTTTGCTTATATTATGCATATATTTTTCAATATCTACGTTTTCAAATGCTTTCAGAATCTCTTCTTTTTCATACTTAATTCCTAGAAACTTATTTTCCAATTCACCAATCTCGCAGCTGCTGAAAAAATCTCCAAAAAATTTTATATTGTCTATAATACCTTTTTCTACATATATATTGACCTGTACAATTCCTCCTAAAGATTTTTTCTCGTTGGAATAATTAAACTTTTTAAGATGTCCATAATTCCATTCCCAAGTCTTATATTTAAGATAACATATTTCTTTTATTTTTTTCCATTCCTCTTTTGAAAATGTATATATTTTAGGATTTTCATCTTCACTTATAACTGATTTCATTAAAAATTCTTTGAATTCAATTATAGTCATATCACCTTTAATATAATCATATATATTCGTAACTCTGCTTTTTACCGATTTAACAGCTTTATCAGAAAATTTTATAGGATTTACATAAAGAGCTTCATTCAAATTTTTCATATTAACAGAAAATAGAATACTTCCATGATGTAAAATCTTATTTCCATGTTTATACTGAGCGTTTCCTGAAACTTTTTTACCTTCTATAACTAGATCATTTCTACCAGAAAGCTCTGCGTTTACAGATAACTTTTTCAATGCTCTTATTATGGGATACGTAAACTTACCAAAATCCGCAAAGGCATTGTTTTCGCCTACAGATATAAAAGTAAAATTTAAAGTTCCAAGGTCATTGAATATAGTTCCTCCCCCTGACATCCTCCTTACCACTGATAAATTATGTTCTTTTACATAGTCTATGTTTATCTCTGAAAGGGTATTTTGATTTTTGCCTATTAAAACACAAGGTCTGTTTCTCCAAAGGATAAAACAATCCTTATTGAATGTTTGCATTACATATTCTTCAATTGCATGGTTCATATATGGGTTAGTATTTTGGTGCTCAATAAATAACATTTTCATTACTCCTTTTTTAGAATAGACTTTCCATCAACACTTATCTACAAAGCTACCTAAAATGAATTATACACAATAAGTTTAATATTTAAAAGTAATTATTCAGTAATTAAATTATATTTCGATACTTGTAATATATAGATAAAAATGTAAGAAGGGGTTATTGTGGATTCAATTGCAATTAGCAAATCAATTTTCTGTAAAACCAAGTGTAATGTCAGCGAGCATAAAACTTCATCTAGGCACAATAATACTACAAATTTTAAAGACAAAGATGATTCAAATATATCCAAAGATGGAATTGTACTCTGTAACTTTTTTAACCGCATTGAAAGCTCTAGTAAAGACAATGCTAAACTTTCTTCACTATCAAAATATACTTCAGAATATAAAAAGATAAAAAAAGAAATTTTATCCGGCACTTATGGAAGCGATACTCAAAAGTACATGAATATGCTTGACAATGCATTTAAAGACACCTTAGATAATTTTTCAAATTTGCTTATCAAATCACTTACTAAAAACACTACAAAAAACACCATGAAGATGTCTTATTCATCTCTAATTAAATGTCAAAAACAATACGAAACGGGTACAACCCTAACCTGGATATTTAGAGAAGAAAATAAGGAAGTGCTGCGTAAAATAGAGTATTATAAGAAAAGAAAAAATAATCAAATGGTAACTTCTTTGACTCAATTAAACCATACTTATAAACATATAATAAGCAATATCTCAAATACAACAACTATGATAATGGACAATATAAATGGCTCTTTCAATTCAAATAAACCCACATAGGAGATCCTTTTACCTCCTAATTTCTAAAAGGATCTCTTAAAAATGTTAAATGTTAAATGTTAAATAATAATACTAATAAAAAAGTTTTTAATGGCAGCAAAATTATTTTAAAAATTACTTTGATTATAGAGTAAAATTAATGTATAATATGTTTATTAGGTAACATCAATATTTAATGTGAAATTTTAAGATTTGTTGTTAATTTTACATTTTTGTGTTATACTAATGTAATAATAAACACCGATATACAAAATCAAGCTATATCAATTATAAGTGTTTTATCTTTAGGAGGATAATAAATGAAAATAGGAACAGTAAAATGGTTTAACTCAGAAAAAGGATTTGGATTTATCGAAGTACCTGGCGAAAATGATGTTTTCGTACACTTCACTGCAATCCAAAGTGATGAACCAAGAAAAAATCTTGAAGAAGGTCAAAAAGTTCAATTTGATGTTGAAGAAGGACCAAAAGGTCTTCAAGCTGCTAACGTTGTAAAACTATAATTTATAGCTTACAATATTAGAATAAAACATCTTAACATAAATGAATAGAATGTTTTACCACCTCTGAATAAAGGTGGTTTTTTATACCTTTGAAAGAAAGGGATATACAAATATTTGCATACCCCTTTCTTTTATTTTCCAAGTACCTGCTTTTTTAATTTAAGGCCAGTTTCTGTAATTGCAAGTCCTCCAAGTGCTGTCTCCCTAAGTGCACAGGGAAGTTGTTTTCCAACCCTATACATTGCCGAAACAGTATCATCAAAAGGTATTCTACTGTATACACCTGCCATAACCATATCTGCTGTAGTTAGTGCACTTACAGTTCCTGAAACATTTCGCTTGGCACAAGGTACTTCTACAAGACCTGCCACAGGATCACAAACTAATCCTAATACATTTTTTATCACTATAGCACTGGCATTTAAAGCTTGCTCTGGAGTACCACCCATCATCTCAACTACTCCTCCTGCTGCCATAGCAGCTGCAGAACCACACTCTGCCTGGCAGCCGCCTTCAGCTCCTGACATAGTGGCATTTTTAGCTATTATCATTCCAATTCCAGTTGCTGCAAAGAGTGCTTGAATCAATTCATCCTCACTCTTATTTAGCTTTTCTCCTGCACTTATTATTGCCGCAGGTATTATTCCACAAGAACCTGCTGTAGGTGCAGCCACTATCTTTCCCATAGCAGCATTAACTTCCGAACATGAAAGTGCCCTTGCCATGGCTTTTATCATAAAATCTCCAGTTAAACTTTTTCCTTCCCTACAATAATTATTTAATATGTAAGCATCCCCACCTATAAGTCCGCTTATAGATTTTACTTTATTTTGCAGACCATATTCTGCAGCATTTTGCATTACTTTAAGATTTTTTCTCATCTTTGCTAAAATTTCTTTTCTGCTGGAATCTCCCCTTTTAATTTCTTCCTCAACCGTATATTCCCATATTTTCATACTTTTTTCTCTACATATTTTTATAAGTTCATATCCTGTATTAGCCATCTATCATTCCTCCTCTGTTATAGGATTTATAGCTCTTATCTTTTTTATATTTGAAATTTCATTTATTTCATTTACAACGTCCTCGGAAATTAAATCGTCCACTTCAAACACCATAGTTGCTCCAGAACCTCTAGTGCTTTTTCTATACACTCTCATAAAAGCTATGTTTATTTTATGTTTATAAAGTATATCAGATACCTTTGCAACCATACCTGGCACATCCATATGATTTATCAATATAGTAGGATAATTTCCCGTAAACTCTATTTTGTCTCCATCCACTTCACTTATTACCACATTTCCTCCACCTATAGATGAGCCTACCATTTCACAAGTTTCCCCATTATCCTTTTCTATAATAAATTTAACTGTATTAGGATGAACGTCTCCTAAATCTATTTCTTTAAATTCAATTCTAATTCCCTCTTCCCCTGCCAAAATAATAGATTTTTTTAGGTTTTCATCCCAGGGATCCATTCCCAGTATTCCAGCAACCAAAGCCTTGTCTGTACCATGTCCTTTATAAGTTTTAGCAAAAGATCCATGAAGCAGAAATTGTACCTTTAAAATTTTGCCGCCTGCTATAGTCTTTGCAATTTTACCCAGCCTTGCTGCCCCAGCAGTATGAGAACTGGAGGGTCCTATCATTATAGGTCCTAGAATATCAAAAACACTATATTCTCTCATATTAAGCACATCCTTTCATTTTAGTCCTAAAATATAAGGCATTTGAAAGAAAATAACAAATCAAAGATGCGACGAATATTTTTTATCCGATGACTACCCACTCTAATACTTACACTTTTCCAAGTGTGAGCAAAGAGTGGCTATGTCCCTGGATAACAATTTCTAAGCATCGGATGAAGTTTAAAACTTCATCTGATGCCAAGAACTTTGTTTATCAGACAAGGAGGCAGGTTCCACAGATAGTGAATCCTATCTAAGGGTTCTACCGACGCAGTATGATAAAAAATAGGCTAGCATACTGACTAGTTATTTCTTTGAAATGCCTGACAGCTTTTATTATATTATGGTCATTCAAAAACTAGTATATAATTAAACTAAAAAAATTGCACTAGGCTGATACTTCTCATGTGCATATTTTTGTTTGTATTTGCAGAATATAAACAGAGTTCTTGGTTTCAGGTGGAATTTTTTTCTCCATCTGAAACTTAGAAATCGTTATCCAGGGGCGTAGCAGCCGTTATCCCCCACTTTATAAAAAGATGGAGGGTATTACGGCCGGTAGCCATCGGATAAATTTTATAATATATAAAATTTTTGGAGGAAATACATAAAATGTATGCGGATAAAAATATTCAACTACTAGAACTAGAGCGCATTTATGGTAAAATAAGTCCTTTTGAATTAAAAAACAAACTAATTAATCTTGCTAAAGATCAGAAGGTAAAAAGTGCACATACTCTTTTAGATGCAGGAAGAGGGAATCCTAACTGGATAGCCACTTCTCCCCGAGAAGCCTTTTTTGCTTTTGGACAATTTGCATTAGAAGAATCACGGCGAATATGGAATGAAAAGAACTTAGGCGGAATGCCTGAAAAACAAAATATACATATACGCTTTTATAACTATATTGAAACTCACAAAACTTGTCCAGGCATAGATATATTAAAAAAATTCATAGACTACGGTATAAATTCTCAAGGATTCAATGCAGAAGATTGGATTTATGAACTAACAGATGGAATTATAGGTGATAACTACCCAGACCCAAACAGAATATTAACCCATGTAGAAAAGATAGTAACCCAGTATTTAAGTAAGGAAATATATAATTTACAGGAGTTCAATTCTAAGTTAAAATTATTTGCCGTAGAAGGTGCTACTGCTGCCATATGCTATATATTTGATTCATTAATTGCCAATGAACTTCTTGAAAAAGGCGATAAAGTAGCAATTATGACTCCTATCTTTACTCCCTATTTAGAAATTCCAATTATTCCAAGATATAATTTTAATTTAGTTAAGATAATGGCCTCTGAAAATTCCGAAAAAGGAAGTAGTCCATGGCAGTATCCAAAATCAGAACTAAAAAAACTAGGTGACATAACTATCAAAGCTTTATTTTTAGTAAATCCAAGCAATCCACCTTCAGAAGCCATGGAACCTGAATCCATTAAGTATCTTATAGACACTATTAAAGATTCTAATCCAAATTTAATGATTATATCAGATGACGTATATGGTACTTTTCCAGACAGCTTTAATTCCATAGTATCAGCTCTCCCCTACAATTGCATAGGAGTTTATTCATTTTCAAAGTATTTTGGTGTAACAGGCTGGAGACTTGGAACTATAGCGATCCATGAAAATAATGTATTTGATAAGCTTTTAAAAGAGCTGCCAGAAGATAAAAAAAGTACTATAAAAAAACGTTATGAATCCATTTCAACCGATCCAATGGAAATTAATTTTATAGATAGAATTGCAGCAGACAGCCGTCAGGTAGCACTTCACCATACTGCAGGTTTGTCAACGCCCCAGCAGGTCCAAATGACCTTTTTTGCAATATTCTCCCTGTTGGATACTAAAAATGAATACAAAAACCTGATAAAGAGAATATGTAAAAGGCGAAAAAAGCTACTATTTAAAAGCCTTAAAATAAATATGCCAGAAGATCCTTATGATGCAAACTACTATGCAGAATTTGACCTATTAAAATGGGCAAATGTTCATTACGGAAAAGCCTTTGGGGATTATTTAGACATGAGCTACGAACCAATAGATATACTCTTTAAATTAGCCGAAAAATCTTCTATTGTATTATTAGGAGGCTCTGGATTCTATGCCTCTAAATGGTCTGTGAGAATTTCACTTGCAAATTTAAATGACAGTGCCTATTCTAAAATAGGAAATGTGCTCCATAACATTTTACAGGAATATAAAGACACTTGGGAAAACAGCAAATAAATATGGCCTATGCTTATTCCTATATTTGCTTTATTCATAAACTTTTCAGCTATTTGGTACATTTAAAATCATATTACATATTATATATAAGTACCTTATAGGAGTGATTTTAATATGTCCTATGATAAAACAAATCATAATTATAGAGAATTAATAACCGGTGTAGATACAAAAATACCTTTAAAAAATGGAAAGCTAGTAACTGCTATAAATTTTGATAATGCAGCTACTACACCTCCTTTTAATTATGTTATGGAAAAGGTAGTTAGTTTTTTACCCTATTATTCTTCTATTCATCGAGGAACCGGTTTTAAATCTAAATTATCCTCTGAAATCTATGAAACATCTCGACAACTTATATGTAACTTTGTTCACTGCGATTCCGAAAAAAATACAGTAATCTATGTAAAAAACACTACTGAAGCTATTAATAAATTATCTTATATTTTTAATTATCTATATAAAGATGCTGTTATATTAGCTACTAGAATGGAACATCATTCTAATGATTTACCCTGGAGGAACAAATTTAAAGTAGATTATTTGGAGGTAGATGAAACCGGTAAACTAATTCTTTCAGATTTAAGACGCAAATTAAAAAAGCATGATGGCAGAGTTAAGTTGGTATGTGTAACTGGTGCTTCTAATGTAACAGGATACAAAAACCCTATATATAAAATTGCAAAAATTGCCCACAATTATGGATCAGAAATTCTAGTAGATGGTGCACAACTTGTACCTCATTATCCTATATACATGAAGCAGTATTATAAAGACGAATCTATTGACTATTTAGCCTTCTCAGCACACAAAATGTATGCACCCTTTGGCATAGGCGTATTGATAGGCCCCAAGAAGACTTTCTGTAGTGTATCACCTGAATATAGCGGAGGAGGTGCTATAAAATTAGTTACAGATAACAGCGTAATATGGAATGATCCACCTGAAAAAAATGAAGCTGGTACTCCAAACGTACTTGGTGTAGTTGCCCTAACTGCTTCTATTGAAATGTTAAACAAATTGGGAATAAACAATATAGACAAAAGTGAAATGGAAATATATAACTACGCTTTAAACAAAATCATTAGTCTTCCAAACATCACTTTATACTGTGACCCAAATCCAAATTGCGATAAAGTTGCAATACTTCCTTTTAACATAAAAGGACTTTATCACGGTATTACAGCAAGACTTCTTTCAGATTTATCTGGTATTTCAGTCAGAAGTGGATGCTTTTGTGCTCAACCCTACGTACAAAGACTTCTTAAGCTTTCTCGTAAAGATATAACCTATTTAAAACACAATTACAATGATATTTCTCATCCTGGTCTAGTCCGATTGAGCTTTGGTTTATACAATACTTATAGTGAAGTAGATATTTTAATTGACACCTTAAAGGAAATAATTAAAAACAAAGCTTAAATAAACAAATTAAACTTTAGGTGTTCTATCCTAAAGTTTAATTGTTCTATTTCCTATTTGTTTAAAAGTCCTGCTGACAATATAAATACCATAAGTATAGGAAAACAATCACATATAATCCAACCTAAAATTATAATTACAAGACTTAATAGATTGTATTTAAAATACTTGTAGATAATTAAATTATATATAAAAAACAAATTAGTAACTATAAAAGCAATAATTATAGGGATTGGATTGGACACTCCATATACCACTAAAACATGAAGTACAAATATAATTGTTAAAACAGTAGCCATAAAGAAAACTATTCTAAGCCCATCCCTATTTTTAAATTTAAAAAATATACAAAATCCATCGTATACACATAATGCCAAAGGTACGAGTGCAATTATTTCAAATTTGTCTATGTAAAAATAAGCGGTAATTAAGACAGCAACAAAAAACAGTATCTTAACATTAAAGTTAAAATTTTTTTCATTCATTAAAATCGTCTCCTAAAATATTCTATTTTTTCATAGAAAAAATACGCAAAAAATTTCTAGCTACTGATGACATATATCTATTCTTCACACATATAGCAGCTATACTAGTTTCCAAATCAACTTCATCTATCTTTTTTCTTTTCAAATCTACATTTTTAACCACATCAATAGATGTTTTTGGGACAATGGCCATTCCAATGCCTGATTCTGCCCATACAAGTGCTGTTCTTGCATCTTCAGTGTTACAAATTATATTAGGTACAAAACCTTCTTTATTGCAGCACTCAAATATCAACTTTTCAAATCTTCTGTATATAATTAAAGGTCTACCTTTCAAGTCCTTTAATTTAACACTTTCTCTATCTTCAAACAAATCACACACCTTGTTAAATACAACAGTCATAGGCTCTTTAGGCAGCGCAGTTATTTCAAGTCCTTCCGTATTAAAAGGGGTTCTTACAATACCAACTTCTATCAATCCACTGTTTAATATTTCTAATATTCTAAAGGTATTTCCTTCCCATACGTTAAAATTTACCTCTGGATATTCTTTATGAAAAATCTTTATTCTTTCTGGTAGCAATGTAGCACCTGAAGAAGATACCGTTCCAATGGAAAGCGTTCCCTTTGCTCCTTCTTTAAAATCCTTTAATTCCTTTGCAGTAAAACTTACTAATTTAAGTATTTGTTCAGCTCTATTTGCAAGTATCTCTCCTGCACTTGTTAAATGTATCTTATGACTTCCCCTGTCCATAAGCTTAACACCTAATTCTTCTTCTAAAAGCTTTAAGTGATAACTTAAAGGTGGCTGCGCCATATTTAACTTTTTAGCTGCACTAGTTATTTTACCTTCTTTAGCAATAGTCAGAAAATACTTCAGCTGCTTAATATCCATAAAAAGATATCACTCCTATTATATAATTTCTATATACTTTGAATACTAATTATGTATTTTAAATATATAATTTTCCCTGCTATAATAATACTTGAAAACAAAAATTTATTCAACATAGGAGGAATGGCATTTTGTCAATATTAACATTAGAAATTCTCAGTGTATCCGTTATTGCAGGCATAGCAGGATCTATACTGGGCCTTGGAGGTGGAACAGTAATTACTCCAGCACTTACTCTTTTATTTGGAATAGATATAAAATATGCTATAGGTGCCAGCTTAATATCTGTTATTGCTACTTCAAGTGGAGCCGCTGTAGCTTATATAAAGGATAAAATAACAAATTTAAGAGTTGGTATGTTTCTTGAAATAGCCACAACTATAGGTGCTGTAACCGGTGCCTTTCTTGGAGGAATCATAAATCCAAAGTATCTTTACTTTCTATTTGGATTACTTCTTCTATATTCCGCACTAGCTATGGCCAAAAAAGGCAAAAGTGAACTGCCTCAGGGTGTACAAACTCATCCTCTTGCAAAAAAACTTAAACTAAATGGTGAGTACTATGACAAAATTGTAGGCGAAACCGTATGCTACAACGTAGCTAATGTACCCAGTGGATTTGGAGTAATGTATGGTGCTGGTATCATCTCCGGACTTCTTGGAATTGGAAGTGGTAGTTTTAAGGTCATGGCTATGGACTTATTTATGAAATTGCCTTTAAAAGTGTCCAGTGCCACCAGCAATTTTATGATGGGCGTTACTGCTGCTGCCAGTGCAGGTGTTTACCTTTTAAGAGGCAGCATAGATCCTAAAATTTCTGCTCCCGTTGCTCTAGGTGTACTAGCAGGGGCAACTATAGGCACTCGAATTATGCAAAATATGAAAAGCAAAACCATAAGAAAGATATTCGTACCTTTTCTTATTTATATATCTGTAGAAATGGTTTTAAAGGGATTTGGGGGTAGATAACTAATGCAACAGCAGAATAGTACTATTGAAAAGAACGAAAAAAGTGCAGAAGAAATAGAACTTATAATAAGTACATTTTTAAGAGTAGGTGTCATATTAAGTTCAATTGTAATATTAGCAGGTCTTTTAATGTTTTTAATATCTGGTCACAGTGGCTACGCTGGAAATTATTATCCAACTAAACCTATTGACATATTAAAAGGTTGTAAATATTTTAAGCCTTATGCAATCATGCTGCTCGGTCTTTTGATTTTAATGGCAATACCTGTACTCAGAGTAGCAGTATCCATACTAGTATTTTTTAAAGAAGGGGACTACCTATATGTAAAAATTACTTCTTTGGTACTTGTGATACTTTTATGCAGTATTCTCATTGGAAAAATAGGCTAAATCTTTAAATATCATAGAGTTTTTCTACATATACGTTCATTTTTAGGAATAATATTATATGAAATATTCTAATTGAAATTTTACCTTATACATAAAATATACTAACAGAATTGAAATTACATTTAAAAACTTTTATAAATAAGTCTTAGCTTGGTATTTTAGAAAACCTTAGGTACCTAGATGTGTTTGAGGTACAAGTTTATCTAAGTACCTTTAGATTTTCAAAATAGCAAGCTTTAGACTTATTAAAAGTTTTTAGTGTAATGAAATTTGTTATTTTATGGCTGATACAAGTTAACTTTCTACTTAGAAACTCTATATAAATAAAAAGCTTACAATGCAGTAAAATATACACTATATATTATTTTTCATATCAGGACATACTAATCTTAGTTGAACTTACCATCGCTATTAATACTATAGATGGAATTTAAACTAGGAGATAAACTTATGAAAAATATAATAAACATATATGTAACAGATATAATAAATATATTTACAAATTGGGTAGCTTTAATAGTAGTAATAGCACTTATGATACTTCCTGCACTTTACGCTTGGTTTAATATAAAATCATTATGGAATCCTTATGAGAACACCAGTGGAATATCTGTAGCATTAGTAAATAAGGACAAAGGCGTAAAATTTAATGGCAGTAATATAAATATAGGTAATAGCTTAGTAAAAAATTTAAAGAAAAATGAAAGCATGGGATGGAAATTCATAAATGAAAATGATGCAGCTAATGGAGTAAAATATGGCAACTACTACGCTAGTATTACAATACCTGAAGATTTTTCTCTTAAAATAAGTTCTCTTTTAAAATCAAATCCACAAAAAGCAGATTTGATTTATTCAGTTAATGAAAAATTAAACGCAGTAGCTCCAAAAATAACTGAAGCAGGAGTTACAAAAATACAGCAGCAGATAACTACAACCTTTGTACAAACCGTAGATGAATCAATATTTAGCGTATTTAATAGGCTAGGAATAGATCTTACAAACAGTAAACCTATACTACAAGAATTTATAAGTATAATATTTGACATTGATAGTAAAATACCTGAAATAAATCAAAATGTAGAAAATGTTTATAACCAGGCTTCTAATTTAAATGATTTTATCAGTAAAATTCAAAATGAACTTCCCCTAATTGAAAATACTATAAATACAGCTTTAAATGTGGCATCAAGTGGAGAAGTTTTTCTTACAAAAGCAAGAGATTCAATGACTAATCTATCTCCTTTTATTAAATCTGAACTTACATCTATACGGAATCTTAACAAAATTCTAGAAGGGCTTATTGATGAGTCCATAACCCTCATAAATACAGATTCCAAATCAGCTAAAACAATACTAGCAACTGTACGAGATCATTATACATCAAGTATTTCAAGAATTAATAATATAATAGACATTTTAAATTCTTTAAATAAACAAAATAATGCGGTATTATCAAATTTTATATCAACACTAAACAATATAAAAAATATGATGCAAAATCGTATTGAAAACATAAATTCACTAATAACTGCTATAGACAATGGAGAAAAAATTTCACTAGATGCCCTCGGCAATTTAAAACAAGGTGCTGCTTCCATCACAGTTTTTTTAGATAACATTATAAATGACTATGATACATCTTTAGCTCCTACCATAGACAACATAATGAAATCTTCTATCCAGGTAGCAAATAATACTTTGAAAATACTAAAAGATGCTAAAGGTGACCTTCCAAAAGCACAAAACATATTGAAAAATGCATTTAGTGATACAAAAATAGCATTAAAAGATATAGATAATATTAAAAAAGTACTCCCTGGAGTGGAAAACACAATTCATAACATTGCTTTAAAACTGAAAAATCTAGATGAGGATGCCAAATTGAACGAACTCATAAAAATACTTGGTCTAAACGCAAAAAAAGAAGGAGATTTCATAGCAAATCCTGTTAATATAAAAATGAATAAAATTTTTTCTATACCAAACTACGGTTCAGCTATGTCACCTTTTTTCACAACGCTGTCTCTGTGGGTAGGAGACCTTATTCTTGTTTCAATGCTTTCTACGGAAGTTAAAAACACAAAAATTAAAAATATAAAACTCAACCAAATCTTTCTTGGAAGATATCTTACTTTTGCAACTATATCAATTTTTCAAGCTTTAATAGTGACTTTAGGAGATTTATTTATATTGAAAACCTACGTAGCAAACAAATATATGTTTGTACTTTTTGCAATATTTATAAGTATTATATTTACCATGATAATCTATACTCTTGTATCTGTACTTGGAAATGTAGGAAAAGCTCTTGTAATGATACTTCTGGTACTGCAAATTTCAGCATCTGGTGGTACTTTTCCAATACAGGTGACTCCCAAATTTTTTCAAATAATAAATCCTCTTCTACCCTTTACCCATGCTGTAGCAGGCATGAGAGAAACTGTAGGCGGTATTATTTCTAGCTTATTACTAAAAGACGCTTTAATACTCCTTGTATATTTCTTTATATTTTTAATTACAGGACTTATATGGAAAAAAGTATTTAAAAATATGGTAGGGAAATTTTTTAAGAAGTTTAATAAAAGTGGTCTTTCAAATGAATAAATAAAGAAATGTAGATAAAAACTTGATACTTATCTACATTTCTCTATTTTATCTAATGACTAATTACTTTTATACTATCACACTCTATTTAAGCATTTAATATAAATTTTTCTAGAGCATGGGCTACCCCGTCTTCCACATTACTTTTAGTTATATAATCTGCTGCTTCTTTTGTAGCTTTAGATCCATTATCCATAGCTATACCAAGTCCTGCATATTTCAGCATAGGTATGTCATTATCCCAGTCTCCAATAGCTATTATTTCTTCTCTTTTTATATTACAATACTCTGCAACCTTTTGTAACATCTTTCCCTTATTAACTTTACTACTAAATATTTCAAGATATTGTGGTAATGAAAAATAAGCATTTATATTATACTTAAATTTATTTCGAACTTCATTTTCCACTTTTACAAGTTTTTCATGTTCCCCAAAAACCGTTATTTTATAAATTTTATTGTGTCTACAAAATTTAGTCAATTCTCCTACAGCCTTTGCTTCTCCTATATAGGGTTCAATAGATGAATAATTTTCAATTATTTTGTCTACATAAACTTTTTCATCATCCCCAAATAATATAGGATATACATCTTTTCCTTCTCCTTCAGAAATGTGCAGGACATCACAGATCATGTCATCCTCCATATACTCTCCAGAAATTAATTTCCTATCTTTATATAAATTTACTCCATTTAAGCATATGGCAAAGTCACGTATATTCAATTCATTTTCAAAGTATTTTAATTTATTGAATCCTCTACCAGAAACCAAAACTAACTTTACCCCTAATTTTTTTATTTTCTGTATAGTATCTATAGTTTTCTTGTTTAAAACATGTTTTTCATTTAACAGAGTTCCATCCATATCTGCTGCAACTAACTTGTACATAATTATCTCCTCTTAGGCATTTCCAAAGAAATAACCAGTCAATATGCCAGCCTGCTTTCTTTCAAATGCCTTATGAATTTTTTCTATATGTTTTCCTTTTTTTCATTTTTCTTTTTCAACTTGCTAACTATGTTAGGTACCAATTCCATAAGTTTACTAAGGTTATTTTTATCACCTATAGGCAGCATTTGAATTGTATCTCCTTTTATTACAAGTACTGCATTTGGAGTTATTTTAGCTCCTGCACCAATACCTGAACCTCCACCTTCCTGATTACTTTTTGGGTCTGTTCCCTCTCCACCACCGGTTCCACATCCAAAGGTAACTGTTATAAACGGTACAAGAGTTATATCTCCTACCTGTATTGGTTTACCTACAACAGTTTCTGTTTTAAAAAAGTTTTCCAATTTTGAAAATAAAACTTCTGTATTTTCTTTAATATCCATATAAATACCTCCATTTTTAATAGCTTATTTCTTTTTTAATACATGATATGTGAAATGCTTTAAATAGTGTAATTGCAAGCAATACTATTCTACATTTTCCACTAACTTCTAAATGCAAATTAAAAACTTCATTAAAAAAATCCGGGCTTACTCTTATAGAATTTTTGGGGAAAAACGAATAAATTACATTAAAAACCCCACACAACATACCCGTCATACAAGGATCATCAAATCCATAATTACCTTCTATCTTAACATACTTAGGCTTTGTTATAGAAATAATCTTTATTATAGAATTCTTACACTCATAAAGCTTTTTAATACCCTGTATGATATGAGAGAATTTATAAGTTGATTCATCCTGTATCTTGTCTTTTTTAGAATTTGTATTTAACTTTTTAGTAAAAAACAATATTCTTGCAGATAAATGGCTATCACTATTACTCCCTTTTAATATTATAGAAATAATATTAAAAAATAAACAAATTTCAAAATTATATATTATATTATTTTCTTCAAAAGTAGACTTTCCCCTATATGTTACATTACTTATCAACAAAAAGATTAAAAGAATTATAAGGATTAAAATTATACATCCCATTACTTTCAAAATAATCAAAATAAAGATTCCCCCCGGATTAAATTTAAAGTATCCATTATTATCTACTATACATCTATAATACTTAAAAGTTTAACAAATTTATATATATTTTTATCATTTTTTTTGCTAAAATCTATATGTGACTTGCGTTAGGAAAAATTAATTATGCTTTTCTTCTTATAATAAAAATCAGTATATAAAAGAAGTAACCGATAAAGGTGTTAAATCATATATTGTAAATGTGGGATAATTATCTAATATATACAATATAATGAAGGGAAACTTATATCTAATAAAATAAAACTATTTGTACCTCACAAATAGAAATAATTTAGAAACAGTATAAGGGATGTTTTAAATGAAAAATCATTTTTTTATAAAATTAGTATCTATATTTATAATAATTGCAATTAGTTTTTTAGGATATAAAATTTATACTTTAAATAATAAAACTGCAACTATTTATAAATACAGTGAAATTCAAATACCTTTAAAAAATAGAATTATATGGGATGATACTTCTATAAAAAGTATCTCTGTAAAAAGTAAAAACAATGAAACTATGGATACCTATATTTTTCCGTCTGTGGATGGTAAAACTCTTTTTATAAATCCACCTATAGATGGTTTTTACGAGGATGATAAAATTTGTGTTACCCTATCTCCTAACTTACATTTTAAAAATTATAAAATGACGGAAGAAAAGAAGTTATATTTTCAGGTGAAAAGCGGAAATGATATTACCTTGTCCAAGGTACATAAGGAGCCTCAATATGGAGATATAATAGGCACTGAAGATACCTTTATGGGATATCAATATACACATTATGGAATATATGTAGGTAATAATAAAGTTATTCATTACTGTAGTACTACGGGTAACTCTAAAGATGCCAAGATAAAGGAAACAGACATATCCCCTTATTTTAGAAAAGGACACTACTTTATTTTAAACATAAAAGGTAATTCACTATTTGGTTCAAAAGAAACCATCAAAAGAGCAGAGATGCGAGAGGGTGAAAAAAGTTATAATTTATTACAAAATAACTGTGAACATTTTGTAATTTGGGCTAAAACAGGTTATTCAAGATCCTACCAGATAGACAGCCTGTCCCAAGAAAAATTAGCCCAACTCAAAATATTCACAGCCATGGGTATAAACTTACAGTAATCAACCACCTATTTGATACATCATCTTCTCACTTTCACTTTTATGTTTAGAACTCATATTGTGCTCCTCGGGTTTTCCTAGTATTCCTCGTTTTAATTCTTCCAAAAGGAGTTTTTCGTCATTTAAGCAGTGTTTTAAATTTATAACTTTATCCGAGTGAAGACATGGTTTTAAATCTCCTATAGATGTAAGTCTTAGTCTATTACAGTCTTTACAAAATTTACAGCTCATTGGACTTATAAATCCTATGTTTCCCTTATATCCTCTCACCTTATATAGGGAAACAGTACTACTTTTAGAAGTAGGCTGGGAAATTACATCAAAATTATCTTGAATTTGCTTTAAAACAACTTCTGAAGAAAGATTATCATTCTCGTATAATTTTTTTCCTTCTCCTATAGGCATAAGTTCAATAAACCTAATATCTACTGGTAAATTCTTAGTAAACTCTACAAAATCCATAATTTCAGTATCATTAAACCCCTTTAATAAAACTGTATTTATTTTAACAGGAGTCAATCCTATGCTTAAACATTTGTCAATAGATTTTAATACTGCATCCAAGTCTCCACACCTAGTTATAAATTTATACTTATCTGCTTTTAGGGTATCTAAACTTATGTTTACCCTTTTTAATCCTGCTTCTTTTAACTTATCTGCCATATCAAAGAGCAGTATCCCGTTGGTAGTAATGGCCACATCCGTAATCCCTTTTATATTGGCAGTTTCCCTTATTAAATACTCTATATCCTTCATTATAAGAGGTTCTCCACCAGTATATCTTATTTTATTTATTCCAAGAGTTGCTGCTGCTTTAATAATTTTTAATATATCTTCAAATCTTAATAAATCACTATAAGGTCTTTTTACTATTCCTTCCTTTGGCATACAATAAATACATCTTAAATTACACCTATCTGTCAGTGAAATCCTAAGGTAGTTTATATTTCTTCCATAGCTATCTTTCATACAATCAGTCCCCCTAAGTCACTATAATTAATTTTTATATCTATTACGCTTCACCACATAATTCAATTATACATGAAATTGTTTACAATTGTTAGCTTTATTCTCCAATTTAAAATTTCTATATACTTTCCTTATAAGATTTGCATAGCTGGAATTTAATGAAGATTTAGACTTTAATTAACTTCCAGCTTTATTTGTATATAAATAGAGTTCTTGGAATCAGGTGAACGTACTCTTACTGAACTTTATACATACCCTTGCTTTCCATATATTTATAAATGGATTCCCCATGCTGCTGTTCTTCTTTTTGTATATGGTTTAATACATTTCGAACATTAGTATCTCTAAACTCAAATATAGCTGAATTATAAACTCCCGAAATATATTTTTCTGCTATAAGCATATCCTTACACATGTCCTCATCACGTGCTTCACACATACCTACAGGTGGAATAGACGAGCTAGCTATACCTGCTGTATTCATTTTATTTGTACCTTGATTACTGTTTAAATTAGGCACCTCACCGCCCAAAATACAGTTAATAGAATTTAAATGCTCTTGCTCAATTGATGCATTATTTATGAATAACTGCTTCAACTGTGAATCCTTTGTTTGATTAGCATAGTTTGTATATTTTTGTATACACATGGATTCATGACTTTTTTCATCTTCTAAAAGCATTCTTTCTTTATTACTTAAAGTTATTGCCATAAAAACACCTCCAAAATTATTTTGTATAATCAGAAGTGAATTTATACAAAAATGCTTCAAATAAAAAAATATAATTTCATTTGAAGCAAAAAAAACGTTTTATCCGTCTAAATAAATAGGAAGGTTTATGCAAACTCCTATAAAATACAAAAATATATAATTGGAGGGTACACAAATTATATAGTAAAAATACTACAGAAGTTTACACAAACTTGTTTACCAAATACGTGATTATTCAATTTCAGTCACTATATTTTAATACTATTAACAAGATGATTATACCATTAAACATCAGTATTTAAAACCTTTATTATAAATTTTGCAAAGCAATTTATTTGGTATTGAATATATTATAATTCTCAAAAACATATATTACCTACTTACCACATTTACAGGAGATCCTTCCAAAAATCTTTCTAGATTCTCTGCTGCAATTCCCATAAGTCTCTGTCTTGATTCTCTAGGTGCCCAAGAAATATGTGGTGTAATTATACAATTTTTTGCCTTCAGTAAGGGATTACTTTCCTCTATAGGCTCTGTAGATACTACATCTAAAGCCGCTCCAGAAACTTTTCCAATATTTAATGCCTCTGCTAAATCTTTCTCTACAATTAAAGGTCCTCTAGCATTATTTATTATAATTACTCCATCTTTCATTTTATTTATGGAGTCTTTATTAATGATACCTCTATTACTGTCAAATAGTGGACAGTGTAAGAAAATAACATCTGATTCTTCAAATAATTCATTTAATTTTACATATTTCATACTGTCGTTTTCCAAGTTTTTATTCTCATGTTTATCATAAGCAACTACTTTCATACCAAATGCTTGTAGTATTTTTCCTGTTGATTGTCCAATTCTACCATAACCTATAATTCCTGCAGTTTTATTAGCTAGCTCAACAAGGGGATATTTCCAAAAACACCAATCTCCATTGCTTGCCCATTCTCCATTTTTTACTGCCTCACTATGGGCCCATACATGGTGGCATAATTCAAGAAGCAGTGCTACTGCCATTTGGCTTACAGAACTTGTACCATAAGTCGGAATATTTGTTACAGTAATCCCTAATTTCTTAGCTGCATTTACATCCACCATATTGTACCCTGTAGCCAATATTCCAATGTATTGTAATTTAGGTGATTTTTCCAATACATCTCTAGATAATGTTATATCATTGGTAAAAACAATTTCTACATCTTTTATTCTCTCCAATATTAAATCATTATTACCGTTATCATGGGAAGTACGATCATAAACATTTAAATCTCCAAGCTTTTCAAGTGGTTCCCAGCTTATATCTCCAGGATTTAACGTATATCCATCCAATACAACAATTTTCATGCTAACTCTCCTCATAATTATAAATTTTCTAAGTATAAAATAATTATAAGTATTTTAACCTAAAAAATAAACTTATACACAGAAATATTTTTGCGTATAAGTTTATTTTTCGTTTAGATACTCTATAATTATAAAAAACCTATATTTGGCCTGTAGCTTTTAAAACAATTTGTGCGATCATAGTAGCAAAAACAAAAGTACCTGTGTAAACAGTTAATGCTACAATAATTATCTTCCAACTTAAGGATTTAAAAAGTTTTAAATCCTTGCCTAGTGACAAACCGGCAAAAGCTAAAACTGGAGTAGTAAGAGCAATCATATCTATTTTTTCTAAATACTGTTTGTCCAAAAAAGCACCATAGGGATTAAGAGGGCTTGTGACCAAAACGGCTACTATAGATACCCAGAACACCGTAGGAATATTAGCAGGCACAATTTTTTTAATTATAATACCTAATAAAGTAATAGCTAATAATATAGCCATGCCAATAATTCCTATCTTTAAAGGAACTTTATTTTTTATAGTGTTTCCTACTAAAGCAATTATTCCAACCCAAAATAAAATAAATGCTTCCTGAATAAGTCTTTTCATTCTAGATTTCCCCTCTCTTTTTGCTATTTCTTCCGATTTTAGGTTCTAACCAACCATATAATTTATTGGCAACTGGTAAAGAAACAAATAGCGTAAAATATATTCCCACTATGGTTGTTATTAAATTAGATGCTGCTGCAAAACTAGCTATTTCTTTAGCCTTTGCAGGAAAAACAGCAGTAATAGCTCCTGAAGCTGCAGCCATCATACTTCCAGATCCTACCCCTGATCCCATGGCTAGTGCCAATGGATTAAATATTTTTACTGATCCAATATATCCAGCAAGAAGTCCTATATAAATTGCACCAAATAAAGTTCCACAGATATAAATTCCCATTACTCCACGTCCTTCTGGAGAATCCATACCATACCTTTCTGCAATAATTGCAATATTAGGTTCACGATCAATAGAGAAAGTAGCTCCTACTGCTTCACGTTTAAGTCCAAGTAAAAGGGCAATTGGAAGTCCTAAAATTACTGTGCCTAAAAAGTGACCGAGTTCCTGGAAACAAAGTGCCCATCCTGATTTAACCAGCATAACAATAGAAGGTCCCATTGTAGCACCTATTTTGGCAACAAATAATATTACTACAATTCCCATAATATCATTTGACAGCTTCATTTCATCTTCCGACATAATTTTTAACTTAGGTAAACTTATAATTATTCCAATAACTAATGCATAGAGCATTGGTAGAAACACAAGATATCCTGGTCCTAGTTTTATTTTCTTTTGCCCTATTAGTTCTGTTACTACAACTAATATAAGAGCTAGGATAAAAATTTTAAAATACTTTTTTAACATTATTTTGCCCCCTAATAATTTTTAGCTAAAATGAATTTATGTTAATTATTAAACTCATCCATTATCTTTAGATATTCTTCTTTAGAAAACTTAGGCTTGAAATTCTTTATTATATCTTTTCCTTTTTCTGCACCATTAACTAAAAGATCTATTACTGTCATTGCAAATAGCTTAGCTGGCAGAATACATGCTGCCCTATAATCCTCTACATTAAATTCCTTTGAATGCAAATTTCCACTTACACCGCCCACATAAGGATGTATGCTTGGTATTAACTGAGATACATCTCCCATGTCCGTTGAAGCAAAAAAATGTCCTCCATCTAAAATGCTTTCCTCAGAAAGAAATTCCTTACAATTACCTTTATATATATCATTTAACTTAGCACAACACTCAAGAGGTAGATAACCTGGTATAGTTTTAATAACTGTTTTTGCACCTACTGCATCTCCCCCGGCTTTAAGCGCTCTATCAACCTTTTTGTTGGTTTTTACCATGGCATCTATAGTTCTTGCACGCACATAGCTTTCAATTCTTACATCATCAGGTACACTGTTTACTACGTCTCCTCCTTTTGTAATAATAGGGTGAAATCTTATGTAATCTTCATCTCTAAAAGTTTCCCTAAGAGCATTTACACCCATTAGTCCCAGCATTGCTGCATTTAGCGCATTTACACCTTCATCTGGTGCTTCGGCAGCATGAGCTATTTTCCCTATATATTGTATTGTCTTTGCAACAAATCCATTGCTGGATTTACCTATTGAAACAGTAGGTTTAGGACTATTTTTTAAAGAGTGCATCATCATAGCTATATCTATATCATCAAATTCTCCTTCATATATGAGCTGCTGCTTTCCTCCAAAAAAATGAAGTTTGCCTTGTTTTCGAAGTTTTTCTCTGTAGTCAAATTCAATACATTCCTCTGAAGGTACTGCAAAAAAAGTCACATTTCCATCTAACTTGTCTGAAATCCCAGAAAGTTTTAATCCTACAGCAGCACCAATTAAAGCCCCTAGTTGAAGATGATGGCCACAAGTGTGAGCTGCTCCAGTTTCTGGATTTGAATTTTTATTTCCCCTACATATAACGGCATCTAATTCTCCTAGTACAGCTACATTTACACCTTCACACTGGTCTTTTAATTTCGCCTTTACTCCGGTTAAAGCAAGACCATCTCGATATTTTAAACCTATTTCGCCAAAAATGTCTTTTACCTTCTGCGACGTTTTCTGTTCCTTAAATCCTAATTCTGGCTCCTTTTCTACAGATTTTGAGAAGTTTATTATTTTTTCTGAATTTTTTTCAATTGTACTACATACCAACTCCTTTAATTTTTTAACTTCTTCTTCTTTCATTATGTAATGCCCCCTAAATTTGATTTATAAATACAATTATAGCACATTTTATGATAACTTCATTTTCAACAAAAAACAACATAAAAATTGCTAATTTACTTTCGTTAATACTTTATCAATTGTAAATATAATTTTTGTAGTATTTTTTGGACTTAACTACATAACACATAGAATAACAGAGTAATATCTTAAAATAGCGTTTAATTTATAGTATTATATAAAAAATCTAAATTATTTAACTTTAAATAGGCAAAATCTTCTGAATTTAGTATTGATATTTTATTAACAATATCCTACCTTTAGTAGTATAATCAAGTAAATTAGGGAAAATAAATAAAAGGAGGTAAATTATTATGAAAAATGAATCTTTATTTCAACCTATTAAAATAGGGAAGATGGAAGTAAAAAACAAAATATCAATGGCACCTATGGGAGCTTTTGGACTTGTAGATAATGAAGGTTGCTATAATCAAAGGGCTATTGACTATTATGTAGAAAGAGCCAAAGGCGGTACTGGCCTTATTATAACAAGTATCACTAAAGTTGAAAATGAATTAGATAAGGTTGTACCAGGTATCGTTCCTGTTATTTCAATAAATCCAGGAAGATTTCTAATGACATCCTCAGAGATGACAGAAAGAGTTCATGCTTATGGTGCAAAAATATTTTTGCAACTGACAATGGGCTTTGGAAGAAGTGGAGCTCCAGGAACACTTTTAACATCTCAACCTGTCTCTGCTTCAGATATTCCAAATTATTGGGATCCAACTGTTACCTGCCGAGCACTTACTACCTCAGAAGTAGAATGGATAGTTTCAAAGTTCATTGAAAGTGCCGATATTGCTCAAAAAGCAGGTTTTGATGGTGTTGAAATACATGCTGTACATGAAGGCTACTTACTTGACCAGTTTACACTTTCCATATTCAATAGAAGAACAGACAAATATGGTGGAGACTTAAGAGGAAGACTCCAGCTTCCTATAGAAATAGTTCAGGGCATAAAATCAAAACTAGGAAATGACTTCCCAGTAGGCTTAAGATACAGCGTAAAAAGCTGCATAAAAGACTGGAGGCAAGGAGGCCTCCCAGATGAAGACTACGCTGAAAAAGGTCGTGACTTAAAAGAAGGTCTTAATGCAGCAAGAATACTCGAAGCAGCAGGATATGATGAACTAAATACAGATATAGGAACTTATGATGCATGGTACTGGTCACATCCCCCTATTTACCAAAAGAATGGATTATATCTACCTTATACCAAAGAATTAAAAAAGGTTGTAAACATTCCAGTTATAGTTGCTGGAAAATTAGGTATACCAGAAGATGCAGAAAAAGCTCTTGACAATGAAGAAGCAGATATGATTGGACTTGGAAGGCCACTTCTAGCAGATCCATACTGGCCAAAAAAAGTTCTTTCGAACAATTCTGAAAGAATTCGTCCTTGCATTGGGTGTCATACAGGATGTCTTGGTAGAGGATTTGAAGGAAAGCCCTTGAGTTGCGCAGTAAATCCAGCTGTGGGTAGAGAAAGATATTATGAAATAAAGCCTGTACTAAACCCAAAGAAAGTTATGGTTGTAGGAGGCGGAGTTGCCGGAATGGAAGCAGCTAGAATTGCAAAATTGAGAGGCCATGATGTTACAATTTATGAAGGTACAAATAAACTCGGAGGAGTAATTATTCCAGGTTCCGTACCAGATTTCAAAGTAGATGACAGAAGACTAATTGATTGGTATAAAAATGAAATAAAGGGACTTGAAGTTAAAGTTAATTTCAATACAAAAGTAACAGAAGAACTTGTAGGAAAAGAAAAACCAGATGTAGTTATAATTGCAACTGGTGCAAAAGAAATTAAAATCAATGTTCCTGGTATAGAAAAAGATAAAGTTGTAACAGCTGTGCAACTTTTAAACGGCACTAGAAAAGTTGGCAATAACGTACTTATGGTAGGCGGCGGACTTGTAGGCTGTGAAGCCGCACTTTATCTTGCAAAACAAGGTAAAAATGTTACAATTGTTGAAGCAAAGGATACAATATTAAGTGCAGGGAAACCAATTCCACATATGAACAAAATCATGCTTATAGATCTTTTAAATATGTATAACGTAAAAACCATTACAAGTAATTCACTGTTGGAAGTAACAGATAAAGGTGCAGTACTTATTAATGATAAATTTGAAAAACAAGAAGTATCTGCAGATACCGTCGCAATTTCCGTTGGATTTAAATCAAACAGAGAATTATACAACAAGCTTAATGGAAAGATAGCTGACCTATACTTAATTGGAGATGCATACCAGGCTGCTAATATAATGGATGCAATTTGGAGTGCCAACGAAATTGGACTCAACTGCTAAGATTTAATAAACACTATAAGTAAAAATTTTTAAAAATAAAGTTAATTTTTTTAGGGAATACAAGTATACTTTTTTTAATATTCTTGCATTCCCTGTTTTCATTTAGAATGAATATATCTCTTACTGCAAAGTTATGTTTTTGCCTGGTGGTGTAATTGCATTTGCAATATTTTCAATTGAGATATCTGTTATAGCTTTAAAAGGATTTCCCTGTTTGAACACAACAACTATTGGGATTTCATCTTCACCAATTCCATATTCATCAGGTATATTTTGTCCGGTAATATCCATTATACCACAGCTTACACTACCATGGGTTTTTGAAAACTGCTCTATTACCTCAATCAGCTTATCCTGATTTTCTACAGAAGGAGAATAAAAACCTATTGCAGAATAAAAACTGTCCTTTATGAACCCTTCAAAGTTGGTATCATTTAATTTTGTTGTCATTAACTTTTCCCTCCATTCTAATAAATAATTTAATAGTAAATAGCACTTGGTATACCAAATACCATTGCAATTGCTTAAGTATTATGATATACTACAAGAAACAGAGGAAGTATCCGAAAGGTATATCTCCTATTAAATGAGGCTTAGGAGTAATACACTAAATATTATGAAATGGTAACAGGTTTGTTTTCTTTTGCGGTAGTTTCTTTTCTTTTAGGTTTTGGTATTTTGGGTAAAACCATCGACATTATAGATGCATATAATGAAAGTATAGCAGCAGCTGAAAATACAATATTCCATCCAAAGGAACTTGCAAGAAATACACCTAGGCCGCCACCTAGAAGTGATGCAGTTCCTTTGGCACTATTCAAAATTCCATAATTAGCAGCAGAGTATGTCGTTCCAAACATATCTGCATTTACTGATGGGAACAGTGAAAAAGCTTCACCAAATGTAAACATTACACATGCTAAACATATCACATATAAAATGTTACTTTTACTTCCTAATATCGGTAATAGAAATAAAAATATTGCATTTAATCCAAAACCGATAGCCATAGTTTTGTATCAACCTATTTTATCTGAAATCCATCCCCAAAAAAATCTACTGGTTCCATTAGCAAAAGAATTCATAGTTACAGCCAGTGTTATATATGTAGCAGCAATGCCCATTCTTTTACCAAATGGTGTTGTATTAGCTGTTATTATAAGACCTCCAACATTAATACTAAAAAACATTGACCATGTAAGCCAAAAATGGGGAGTTTTTACCATTTCTGAAGGCTTGAATCCAATTTCTGATTGGTTCAATTTTGCAATTGCTTCTTTTTTCTCTTTTTTAGTAATAACCTTTGAACCAACAGGATAACGTAAAAGTATTGCTGCAATTACAATCACAATACCTTGAAGTATTCCTGTATATATAAATGGTACAGAAACATTTCCTTTTGATAACATACGTGAAATTACTGGAATAAAAGGCATTGAACCCATTCCATATCCTGCTACTATTAGCCCAGAACAAAGGCCACGCCTATCGGGAAACCATCTAACTGCTATACTTACGCTTCCGCCATAAACAATTCCTGCTCCAATTCCAGCTAATGCATAGAAAAAATAAATACCAGTAACTGAATGAGTTTGGCCCATCATACTCCATCCTATACCAACTAATATACCTGCTAAGATAAACATCATGTTTGATCCAACCCTATCAAGTAAATAGCCAGCAACAGGCTGAGAAAAAGTTTGCATAATAATATATATTGTAAAAGCATATTGTATGACTACTAGAGAAGTACCTATATGTTTGGATAATGGAATTGAAAACAGAGTCCAAGAGTATTGAAGATTTGCAATCATTACCATAGATACAAATGCAACAACAAGTTGAATCCAACGGTTGCCAAGAATTGGTCCATATTCATTAATGCTTTTTGTCTTTATTTCATCAATATCAGACATGCATTTCTCCTCCTTTAAACCATATTCAATTTTGCAAATTATTTAATATTAACCCCGGAACAATTTTTTGATCGATCCGAGGTTACATAATATAAATAAGCTTATAATTATATTATTTTAGTAACTTACCCTTTATTTTAAGACTTCTTTATTCTATTGTTTGGGATATAGTATTTTCTACTCCAACTTCTTTCAAACGTTGATTTGCAAATTGTTGAAGCTTTTGGATATGTTCTGGCTGCAGATGACTAAATCTCCCCTGATATTTAATATATTCACTAACTGGTTTGTATTTAGCTGGTTTTATAGTGAGCTTGTATTCGCCGTCAACAAGTTCGTACAGCTGTACCATTCCTGTTTCTACTGCTAACTTGGCAACTTTTACTGTCTTTTCTGCCGGGAAACTCCATCCTTTTGGACATGGGGCATGAATATAAAGGAAAGCAGGTCCTTCTGCATTGCAAGCTTTACGTACTTTATTCATTAAATCAACAGGATATCCTAATGAAGCAGTAGCTAAATATTTTAATTCTGGATGTCCGTGTGCCATAATCTTTGTAATATCTTTAGGCATAAGTTTTTTACCTTCTGGAACTACAGGTCCGGCTGGTGTGAATGTAGTCCATGCACCATATGGTGTAGTTGGTGAAGCTTGTATTCCCGTATTCGCATAGGATTCATTATCGTAGCATATAAACACTATATTATGTCCCCTATAAAAAGCTGCAGACAGGGATTGTATTCCTATATCAGCTGTACCACCGTCACCGGCCATAACAATAATATTTGGATATTCTGCATCTGTTTTATGTTTTCTAATCATTGCCTTATAGGCTGCTGCTATACCGGATGCAACTCCACCGCCACCGGTAATTTGTGCATGTACCCAGGGAACAGCCCAAGGACCACAGCCATAACTTGTATTTGCAACATACATACAACCAGTAGGTCCGATGAAAATTGTATTTTTACCGGCAGCTTTAGCCACTAATCTATACTGCAGAGCAGGGCCGCAGCCTGCACAGGTACGGTGACCTGGAACATAATATTCTTCCACTGGTGCTTGTTTAATAGATTTAATTTGTTCTAACATTTAACTTTCCTCCCCTCATTTATAGTTCAAATGGTGCCCAATAACTTTGTTTTTCAATTTTACCTGTTTTATTTACCTCTTTCAGTATGTTAAACATCTTGTAAAATTCATCATGGGTAATCATTGATCCACCTAAACCTGCAACAAATCCTATTGTATTAACTTTTTCATCATTATTGTATAAAGCAGCCCTGGCTTCAGTAAGTAAAACTCCTGCTCCACATGAAATTCCAAAGTTTACTGAGTTGTCAACTACGCCTACAACTTTAAATCTTTTTAAGCATTCTCTAACTTGTTTAGTCGGGAAAGGACGGAAGGTACGAAGTCTAACTACCCCAACTTTTTCTCCAAGGTTACGCAGGTGCATTGCAACATTTTTTGCTGTTTCAGTATGTCCACCCTGCATGAAAATAACTATCTCGGCATCGTCAGTCATATATTCTTCCAACCATGGATTATATTTACGTCCAAATGTTTTAGCAAATTCATCATGAACTTCTTCAATTACTTTATAAGTACCTTCTACAGCTAAATGACGCTGGTATTGTGTACCAGGACCCATTTCAGGTTCCATCTGTGCACCGATAATTTGAGGATCCCTTGTGTCTAAAACATGGTGGTTCTTATACGGTGGTAAAAATGAATCAACCTGTTCCTGTGACGGTACATCAACTTCACCAAGTATGTGGGATACAAAATATCCATCCTGGCAGGCATATTGAGGTAATAGAACTCTAGGATCTTCACCTATTCGGTAGTACATAAGTGTCATATCCAATGCTTCCTGTGGTGTAGATGCCCATCCTTGAATCCATCCCTGGTCACGACAGCACAGGGCATCTGTCTGTTCAGATCCAAAATCTCCTGGCGGGTCTAATGTACGGTCGGCAATGGCCATTTGAAGGGGCAGCCTTTCACCTGATATTGGAGAATAAACTTCCATTGCATAAGTAACACCTACTCCTGAACTACCTGTAAAAGCACGGGCTCCTGCAGCTGAAGCACCATAGACAATACTTAATTGTCCGTGTTCACCTTCGCCAAGAACAAATTCAGCATCCAGCTCTCCATCTGCTACCATTCGTGCCAGCTCTGACATGATTCCGGTATACGGACGAATTGGATAGGAACATATAACATCTACATTAGCTAACTTAACTGCATTAGCTGTTGCAACACAACCAGACATTCTTTTTATATTAGTTTTCATTATTTCAATTCACCTCCTATGTGATATGAACTTAATCTTCAAAATCCAGTTCAGGAACCAGGCTGATTGCTCCAACAGGACACATCTCGGCACATATTCCACAACCTTTGCAATATTTTAGATTAAAATTAATAGGACTGTCTTTAGTCATAAGATTTACACATGAATCAGGACAGCTAATCCAGCAAATCTGACATTCTGTACACTTCTCAGCATCCAATATTGGTCTCCTTGTACGCCAGTTGCCAGTAATCATTCCTTCATTTTCTTTTTGTGGTGATTTAACAGTTCCTGCAAAAGGAATCTTTTCATATGGTACAGCCATTTTACAGCACCTCCTCAATATTTTAATATTTTATAAAGTATTTGTATCTACAACAACAGCTTGTTCATATGCTTTTTTAGCAGCACTCTTATTTACAACAATTTTTAATAAATCATCCATCTTCACAATTTCGGTACCTTTGACAATAGCAGCAGCTAATGCTGCACCCATACCTTTACCTATACCGGATGCATCTGTTGCACCTTCTGCACCTGAAAGTGTAATAATGGATTTTGACAGCTTATTGGCATCTATTGTTATAATTTTTGAAAGGTTTTCTGTATTTTTTTTGATAAATTTGAACAAGTACTCAGGCGCCCTCTTAGTATTAATTACAAGAACAGCCCCGGGTCTAATTCCAGCTAAAATGTCAATCCCCTTAACAAGAGTTTCTTCTGTAAGTGCAACAATATCTGGAGTTTCATTTTCATAAACATATTTGGATTCGATTGGTTTAGGGCTAATTTTACCATAGGCCCTTACAGGAACATAGATACGGTCGGGAAGGTCAACATAATTTTCCCAGGCTTGAACACATTTACCTTCTAGTGCGGCAGCTTCAGTTAGAGAGACAACTACATCACGAGCTTCTTTGTTTTCATATACTCCTCTTCCCCAAACTGTGATTTGCTTTAAATCTGGTTCAGCAAACAAATTTTTATTTGTCACTATTCTCCACCTTCTTTTTTAATAATTTGAACTTGGTAATGTACACAGCTGTAAAACTGCTATTTGGGGGCAATCACCTCCTCAAATTTCTTTTTATGTTTCACCTCAGTAATGGCTTGATTAAAGATTTTATCATCTATTTTAATCTTTAATCCTGTTTTAAGTGCTTTTCTAAGTGCTATAAATGAAGATTTATGACATAAAGTAGCCAGTTCTGCTCCAGTCATTCCCTTGGTGTTTTCAGCTAATTGCATAAAATCTACACTTTCTGAAATAGGTAAATTTTGAGAATGGATTTTTAAAATAGCCTCCCTCTCATCTACATTTGGCAGCGGAATTTCTAGTATATATTCAAATCGTCCTTCTCGTAGTAAAACTGGATCAATTAGATTTATTCTATTTGTAGCGGCTAATACTATGACTTCATTAGATTTTTCTAGGTTATCAAATTCGAGTATAAGACGACTTATAAGCCTATCTGATAAATTATTTGCTGAATTAGATCTATAGCTGCATATAGCATCGATTTCATCGAAAAACAAAATACAAGGAGAACTTTGTTTTGCTTTAATAAATATATCATGTAAAACCTTTTCAGCTTCCCCCATCCCATGAGATGCTAGAGTAAGTCCACTTATAGTAATAAAGTTTGCCTTTGTAGAATTACCAGCAGCTTTTGCAAGTAAAGTTTTTCCACTACCTGAGGAACCTGTCAATAAAATACCTTTTGGGAGGGTAAAATTATATTCTTTACATAAATTGAGATCATGTAGTGGAAGCTCTATTAAAGTTTTTAAAGTGTCTTTAATTTCTTCTAATCCCCCAATATCTTCCCAATTTATATCAGGAACTTCTGTACAATATTCACGGGTAGAAGAAGGTTGAATTTCTCGCAGTGCTTCAATAAAATTATTCATAGAAACTTTAAATGGGGGAAGTCTTTCATCTAATCCAATTTTTGATAAAATATTACGTAAAGCTATCATACCAGCTTCTTTACATAAGGCTGAAAGATCTGATCCAACAAATCCATAGGTAACATCAGCTAACTCCTCCAATTCTACATCTTCATCAAGAGGCATACCTTTTGTATGAATTTGTAGTATTTTAAATCTTCCTTTTTTATCTGGAGGCATTATTGCAATTTCTTTATCGAATCTTCCTGCTCGTCTTAACGCAGGATCTAGTGAATCAGGTATATTTGTGGCACCAATTACAACAACTTGTCCTCGACTCTCTAAGCCATCCATAAGTGCCAGAAGTTGTGCTACGACTCTCTTTTCAACTTCACCATGTACATATTCTCTTCTTGGTGCAATTGAATCAAGTTCATCAAGGAAAATTATACTTGGTGCTCTACTTTTAGCTTCCTTAAATATTTCTCTAATTTTTGCTTCACTTTCACCATAAAACTTATTTATTATTTCAGGACCATTTACATGAATAAAATGAGCTTTTGTTTCTGATGCTATAGCTTTAGCTATTAAAGTTTTTCCTGTACCTGGAGGTCCGTAAAGCAAAATGCCTTTTGGCGCTTCAAATCCCAATTTTTTAAATACACCTGGATATTTAAAAGGAAGTTCTACAATTTCTCTTATTTTTTTAACTTCTTTGTTTAAACCTCCTATATCCTCATATGTAACTCTTGCTCTTACATCTCCGAGCTCCCCTTCTATAAAAATAAGATCAGTTTCTTCATCTATTTTTACTGGACCAGATGGTGCTGTCCCACTTACGTAAAACCCAACCTCATTGTTTCCAAAGATCATTAAAGACAATTCATCATCACTAAGCATTGGAATTCCTTTAAGCATATTTTTAATTTCTTTTTTATCATCTTCTTTTGGCTTAAAAAATGTGTCTATGGGAGAAAGCATTATTTTACGTGCTGTTTTCACTTTAGTTTCACTAATAGTTACAATATCATCAATGCCTGTACCAGCATTTCTCCTAATAATTCCATCCATTTGAATAAGAGGCATTCCATAAATGGCATTAAATGATGGATAAACTTTTGCTACAGTATTTCTTTTTCCTTTGATATTTACAAATTGTCCCGTATCCAATCCTAATACTTCCATATCTTCTCTATTCATACGAATGATGCCTTTTCGAGAATCTTCAACTAAGCCTTCTCTAACTTTTAGCTTAATACTATTAAGTTGTACCATTTTGACATACACCTCTTTTTTTACTTTTAATAAACAGAGTTCTTGGAATCAGTTAGAGTTTTAACTCTCCCTAATGCTTATTAACAGGATTCTTTAGCACTTAGAAGACGTTATCATTTAGCTAAAATACGCTATCTAGGAATGTAGTTGATCACAACATACACTTGAGAAAATTCAATTAAATAAAATTGGACTTTAGCATTTTTATATTTTAAAATTTGGTATACGGTATACCAAATTTGGATAAAAACATTTTAATGATATATTCTATATATGTCGTTCAAAATTTGATTCATTATGAGTTTACAATATGAGATAAAAATATTAGAACAGATAATTATTAGATAAATACTTCTTAATTAGGAAAAATTCTTGTATTATTGAAAAATTCAAATAATTGTGAAATGTTTTGAATGTTGAGACTTAATTGTTATATTTGTAATAATATATAGGTAATTGCTCTATATGAACTTAATTACATATTCTACTAAACCTTCTGTAACTTTCAATCTAATACTATTGGGTTGTACTATTTACACATACCACTCTTTTTACTTTTAATAAAAAAATTAAAGTAGCTATAGTTTATTAATAAAGTTAAATTTTAGTATTTTTATTTTTTTAGAATTGGTATACGGTATACCAATTTTGATTGAAAACATCTTCATTCCATCCCCATATTCATAGTATCACAACTAATTAATTATTTCAATAGTTTGACTTAAAATATATTATTTATATAATTATACAAATAATACTATAAAATGAGCAATTTTTCAATTTTCACTATCTATTAAAATATTTTGTGATAATTATTACTTTTTTTGAAAATATGCCATTTTTAAAAATGTCTCACTGGATTTCTCAACGTGTTTCTTAGCCGAATTATATGATCCATCACTATTATGTTGACGCAAATTTTTGATAATTTCACTATGCTCAGTAAAGGCTTCCTGAAGTCGACCAGGTTTTGTGTAGGTTAGTTTTGTAAATTTACTAATGTACTCACGAAGTGTACTAACAAAATAATATAGATGTGGACTTTTTGCAGCCTTATAAATACTTTCATGAAATTTTCTATTTAATGAAATTGACTTGGCAACATTTCCTTTTTGATACTCTTCTAACATTTTATTATTAAAAGAATCTAAACTTTTTAGTTCAGGTTCTTTTATTTTAGTCGCTGCAATGCTACAGCTGAGAGCTTCTAATGATATTCTAATTACCTGAATTTCTTCTATATCTTCTTTAGTAAATCCAGAAACAACCACCCCTTTGCGAGGGATATGCGTAACCAATTTCTCGATTTCAAGTTTTCTAATGGCTTCTCTTACTGGAGTCCTACTTATTCTTAATTGCTCTGCAATGTTACGTTCTACAAGACGCTGGCCTGGTTCCAATTTTCCATCAAGAATAGCATTACGTAAGATAGAAAATACCGAATCTCTAATATAACCCGTATTGTCAAACTTTATAGGTGAAAATTCATAAGCCAATTTATTTTACCTCCTTTATAGTTTTCATAATATTAAAATTTATTTTTTTATTTATTATATTAAGAAAATTATATCATTAATAGCTACTATATGTCAATTTGTAGTAGATTTATTAAAATATTTTATACATAAGCCCTAATAAAAAATTAATGGAAATCTAAAAACTTTTGAGTTATTTAATCTACAAGTTTTCAAAAGTTTTTAGATTTTTTACTTGGATTTATCAAAATATTTAATCGGGCTGAAGGTTGTAAAAATATTTCTACGTATAAGTTTTATTCTTCTGTTTTAAATTTATTTACATTTTCCATTACATCGTTAACCACATGTAATAGCTTTTCAGCTGAATTAGTAACCTCTTCTGAAGAACTGCTCAATACCTCAGCTATGGAAGCTATATCTTTAGAAGATATAGAAATTTCCTTTGCTGAAGAAGACGATGTCTCTAAATTATTCATTATAATAGATTTGTTATTGTCAGCCTCAATCATAGATTTATTAACTAGGTTTATTCCTGGCAGCAATTTTTCTATATCATCAATTATTACCCCAAAAGAACTTGCAATGTTGTTTACAATACCGATTTGATTTGAAAATTGACGATCTACATTTTTAGTGTCATCAACAACAGCAACACTTTGATTAGAAACATTTTTTAAAAGTTCATTAATGTTTTTAGATGACATTTTTGACTGTTCTGCAAGAACCCTAATTTCATCTGCCACTACACTAAATCCCTTTCCAGCTTCTCCAGCCCTAGAGGCTTCTATCGATGCATTTAATGCAAGTAAATTAGTTTGATCTGATATATCATTTATTAAATTTGTAATGTCGCTTATTTTATCAATATTATCACCTAATCCTTGAATCTTTTCTACAACAGATTTAAATTGAACGTTTAAATCATTTATTGATTTTATTAGTAAATTCACATCACCACTGCTTTTTTTAGACTTTTCCTTAATACTATTTCCCATAACGTTAAATTCATTTATCATCTTAGTAGTATTTTCTATTCTTTTTCCAAATTCATCAAACACCTCTTCCATATTAACAATATGATAAGCTTGTTTTTCGGAATTTTCTGACACTTTGTGAATGATTAAAGAAACATTTTCTGCAGACAATGACATTTCTTTAGATATACTATATAAATCACCAGCACTTCCCTGGGCATTACTTACATGTTCTTTTATATTTATCAAGATATTACTAACCTTTAATCTAAAATCATTTAAAAAATGCATTATTTGTTCAATTTCATCCTTTGTCTTCAATTCCAAATTCCCCTGCAGATTACCCTCACTCATATCTACTAACTTACTTTCAATTATGCCAATGTTATACTTTAATTTTTTTGAAAATAACCACACCGAAACTAAAGATATAATGACAGCAATTATAACTTGTAAGATGGAGAGATAAAAGAACAATTTTTTAATATTTTCAAATGTGGACACATCTTCATCCACTCCAATAGCAGCTATAACTTGTCCAGATGAATTTTTTATTGGAGCATAAGCTGACATATAAGTTCCCCATTTATCTGACGATGGCTCACTATCAACAGCAATACTACCATCAAAAGCACTGATCATTCTACCCTGCATTTCGTAACTTTCCAAATAATCTGCTGGATCAGGTGAAGCATCTATCAAAAATTGTGCAGTTTTATTGTCTTTTTTTATGTAAACATAAAAATTTTTGATATCTTTTTTTGCCTTGAACACTATCATAGAATTTAGTACTTCACCATATTCTTTAGAATTGTTAGACTTATCCTTTATTATTTTTTCTATCCTATTCTTGTCAATAATACTAATTGATTCTGTGACAGACTGTTTTGCTTTATCCCTCAGTTGTGATTCCGCCCTCTTAAGTATAACAGTACTACTTATCAAAGATATTGCAACAATAGCACCAACAACTACACATACTAACCTGAGAATTTTGGTCCCAAGTTTGCTCATAATTTTAAACTCCCCCTAGCTTAAATGAAATCTATTAATGCTTTTTCTATTAAATTAAAAATATATACTTATAAATATTATAACTTGTTATAATATTTAAGTCATCAATAAAAATTTGTAAAAAACACCTCTAACTTCAATAGCACTACATTTCAAAATATTTAATGAGCTGAAGGTTGTAAAAAGTATCAGAGTATAAGTCGATTTTTCGTTTAGAAACTCTATAAACTCCTAGTTTGGGAGTCTATATTTATCAGTATTTATTTCTTGCTTAGAAATTTGTTTTCCATCCTTATAAGTAACTTTGTAAGCTTTTACCGTTAGTACTGTTTTATTATCTTCCCTCGCTGTTTTAACGCTATTTACAAGATTATAGGTTTTTTCAGTTAGTTTGGAATTAGAATATATATTAAATGTTAAACTTCCATCCTTTGCTGAACATTCTATATATATTGGATAATTCAATGTATTTTTAAATTTATAATCTATATTTCCATAATCTACTGTAGCATCCATTCCAAGACCAACATAGCTAACAGGTAGATTATGGTGGTCCCTCTCTATAGGTATTATACCTGCTCTTACTATAGCATTATGAAGAGTACTTGATACCTGACATACTCCTCCCCCAAAGCCAGATTCTAATTTATCACCTACAATAACTCCAGCGGCTTGATATCCTCTTTTTTCTGTTCTTTCTCCTACTATATTATTAAAACTAAAGATTTGATTAGGCATTATTGTAATTCCATCTAAACTCTTTACTGCCACATTAATATTATTAGCTCTACTATCTGTGGATGATGAAAAATCAGTTGTAAAACTAGATATTTTTGTATCTATCTTTTTTAAATCTGATTTTTTCATTACAGGCTGAATTTTTTTCATTTTAACATTAACTATTACATCTTTAGTATCTCTACTATTAATTTCAGTTTCCATGTCTTTAATAAGCTTGTCCTTATCAATCTCTTGCCCCTGCTTTTCAGAAGTAATTTCAAATTTATCATTTTTATCTTTAGTTACTTTGGCATCTATTGGTTTTATATCAAAATCATTCTCAATTTTTGATATAATTTTTTCAACTTCGTTTTTATTATAACTATACTTTAAACTAAACCGTTTTTCTTTTGCACTTCTTATAATTTTATATTTATCGTAAATATCACCCTTTTTACCATATTTAAAAGCATCTTTTACAGTATCCTTTATGTTATAATTCATATTCAGCTTTGAATAGTTTATTGTATACACTTTACTTTCAGCTTTAATCAATATATTTTTTTTCAATGCTTTATTTACATATTTGTGCTTTAAAGTATCTACAGCCTCTTTTTCAGTTTCCCCACTTAAATTTATGCCATCTACTTTAACTCCAGGATATATACGCTCATTATACCTATTAACTACAAAATGTACTAGGAATAGATGTAAAACACAAATTGATAAGATCATTATGCATAGTGACCTTATCATTTTCCTTTTGTTAATTCTAAATTTTATTGTTTTTTTCCTATTTTCTGTAATTTTTACCATTTGCTATTACAAATCCTCCTATAAATCAAAACTCTATTAATATGGATTAATTTTATAAATAAATACACGAAACTTCACCTAAATTAGATAATTATGTTATTTTATACTATATATAATACACCTATTCTGAAACCTTTGCTATGAATTTTATCATATATTCATACCTTCCCAATTCTTATTGGATTTTAAATGACAAAAATGCAAATTCTAATATATAATTAATATAACAATATTTGTTCATTTTGAAAGGAGTTAATATAAATGAAATACATTCTTGACGTACATACCCACACTATAGTTAGTGGCCATGCTTATTCTACTTTATTAGAAAATGCCAAATATGCTAGTGAAATAGGACTAGAGCTTTTAGGTTCAACAGAACATGGACCTTCTATGCCTGGTGCTCCTCATAAATGGTATTTTGAAAATCTTAAGGTACTTCCAAGAAAACTTTTTGGTGTAACTATGCTTTATGGATGTGAAGCAAATATCATAGATTATGACGGAAATCTTGATTTATCAACAGATCTTCAGGAAAAATTAGATATAATCATAGCAAGCATCCACGAGCCTATAATGGAGGCAAATAAAAATCCAGACTTAAATACCTCCACTCTATTAAAAGTTATGGATAATCCTAATGTACATATTTTAGGCCATCCCGGTAATCCAAAGTTTCCAATTCATGCAGAAGAAGTAGTTAAAAAGGCCAAAGAAAAAAATATACTTATTGAAATAAACAATAGTTCCTTTGTAAGTTCAAGAAAAGGCAGTGAAAAGAATTGTACCAAAATAGCAAGTTTATGTAAGGAATACGGAGTAAAAATAATATTGAATAGTGATTCCCATTTTGCTTACCGCATCGGCGGCTTCGAAACTGCAATAGAAATGTTAAAACAAATAGATATGCCCGAGGAACTAATTATAAACAGGAGTAAAGAAGATTTTCTCAGTTTCTTAAAAAGTAAAGGAAAAAACATTCAATAAAATATTAAAAAGGTGATAGCCTGAAAAGTTCAACTTTCCAGACTATCACCTTTTTATCCGAGTTTCAGATGGAGAAAAAACTCCACTTGAAACCAAGAACTATGTTTATCTAATTAAATTTATATTTTTTATTGGTTAAGCGATAGCCATATTCAACTATTTTTTTTCCAAAATTGCCATGAGCATTAGATATTATACCAAATAAGCAGTATCTCATATCTGAATAAAGATTTTTATTTACACTCTTTAAATAGGACCACAAATCAGTTTTCTTTTTAAAGTTTTCCTCACTTCCCGAAATTATAAGGAGCACTGAAGAAATTGTCATCATCATAGAAAGATAGTTTCTCATGTACTTGTCCAAACGTTTATTAGGTATTTTATCAAATTTACAGTAAAAGTCTATCATACGTTTATTCACATAAAGCTGTTGGTCTATCCTTTTTATCATGATTTTTTCATTTACAGATTGATCTTCCCTGCCAATAAAATATCTATATAAGTTGATATCCATGTAGTAGATTGTCTGCACATATGGAAGAGGCTCATAAACAAATAAGTTATCCACATAAAAAGTATGCTTTGGAAGCTCAAGTCCACATTCACACAAAAGAGATTTCCGATATATAACAGAATGCATGAGAATATACTGTGATATCTTAAATTTACCCACATCATCCCATCCAAATATATGATTCTCAGGCATCACATTTTTATAGTTAACTACATGGCTGGTATTATCTTTAGAATGCTCATAAACATAATTACATATCATCATGTCTAGTATTTTTCCATCTTTGTAAAGTCCTTTCAGCACATCTATAACTTTCAACATTCCAGGTACATCAAGCCAATCATCAGAATCTACCACTTTAAAGTATATACCCGAGGCATTCTTAATGCCCGTATTTACAGCCTCACCATGACCTCCATTTTCTTGATGTACAACCTTTATAATATTAGGATATTTTGCTGCATAATCATCTGCTATTTCTGCAGTATTATCAGAAGAACCATCGTCAACAATTACTATTTCTACATCCTCGCCACCTGGAAGGAGAGTTTCTACACAATGTCCCATATAATCTGCTGAATTATAGCACGGAACTGTAAATGTTATTATCTTCATCAATATTATTTCCTTTCTTGCTACAGATAATTTCATCTGCCAAAATTAGTGCCCTCTCAATTATTGCATCCATATTATAGTATTTATATTCTGCAAGCCTACCCAGTAAATAGAAATTATGCAATCTATTAGTAAGCTGTTTGTATTTTTCATAAAGCTTAAAGTTGTCCGAACTAATTATAGGATAGTAAGGTGTTTCACCTTCAGAAGCTGTATATGACTTTGGATATTCCTTCATTATAGTAGTCTTATTATAAATATTCTGACCTGTTAAATGCTTGAATTCCGTAATTCGTGTAAAATCCTTATCTACCGTATAATTTATAGTTCCTTTTGACTGATACCATGTTACATTATGTGTTTCAAACAAAAAATCTACAGTCCTATAGGGAAGACACCCAAACTGGCAGTCAAAAAATTGATCTAAAGCACCAGTATATATCACTATACCTTTAAACGGTCTATCCTCAAAAAATATATCATCTTCTATAATTTTCAATAACGCATTTGCATCAGTATCAAGACACAAACTTACATTAGGATGATCCAATAATTTATTGAAAAGAGAAGTATACCCATTAGCTGGTATTCCCTGATATGTATCTTGAAAATAACGATTATCACGTGAAATTAGTATTGGGACTCTAGCTATAACAGACGGATCTATTTCTTCTGGAGTAACGCCCCACTGTTTTTGAGTATAATTGAGAAACACATTATTATAAACAAAATCAGCAAGTTCCTGAAATTCACTATCCTTATTATTCCGCAGTTCTGCAATGGTTAATCGCTGGCCCATACCATAAGTAGAAACAAGCTTCTGTTCTAATCTATCTGCTTTTTTCAAATCGAAGGCCATATAAAGAGAATTTAAATTAAATGGGACAGGCATCAATTTCCCATATATATTTGCCAAAACTTCATGAGAATAATCTCTCCACTTTGTAAATCGAGAGATATAGTCAAATACACGCTTGTTATAAGTGTGAAATATATGAGGGCCATATTTATGTACTAGTATACCATCCTCATTTAAACAATCATAAGTAGTACCTGCAATATGGCTGCGTTTTTCCATAATTAATACCTTTTTACCTGCCCGCTCTGCTAATTCCCTAGATATCACCGCTCCTGCAAGTCCACAGCCTATTACTAGGCAATCATATGTTTTATTCATTTGTTGATATTTCCTCCATTCATTATGTATTGTGTCTTATGTAAAAAAATTATATACTTCATCTTGAAATAATCACTATTATACAAAATTAGTCTTACTTATTTTTTATTTTTATCTGATGGCTACCTACTGTAACACTCCCACGCACTCTGCGCAAGCCACTATGGCCAAATCAAAGATTTGGGATATCTGCTTGCACACAGCGAAAGCGACTATCACCAAATCAAAGATTTGGGATATCTGCTTTTCCCACTAAGTAAGATTCATTGATAAGTACTCTTATAAATTAATAGTACACATACCTTTTATTCATAGCAAGACTCTAATACAATATTTATTTGTTTTTAAAAAAATGTTTACTTTTAATTGCAACAAAAAGAGAGATATAAATACCTCTCTTCACTTATCTAATGTTTATCCGAAATACCGCCGCTTTTTTCTTGAAACCTATCACACTGATAGGTGGGTGCCCTCACAGATGTTTCTATCTCTTAAATGCCTTAAAGGTCTCACAGAAGGTACATATACGCATCAAAATATTGAACTCCCTTATAAATACTGTAGGATCAAGATAAGAAGCTAATCGAATATTTCAGAAATTATTTTCTTTTAATGTGAAGAACGGAAGTTAAACCTGTAGTGATTACTCACACGTCCCTCAAACCTCACTTATTAGAAACTATCCTAAAATACTATAGATCAATATCTTTAATAAACTTAAAAACAAGCTTACTATCATTCCATATATGTATATTATCACAATAAATTAAACATTTCAATTTAATTTTAATACTAGTTTAAATCTATTGAAGCATACCTTAGGTAAAACACTTAGAAAATAAAAAGCAATCTCAATTTTAAAATTGAGATTGCTTTTTATTTTAACTATCTTAATGAACTCATAATTTGATTAGATTCATTTTTTAATTGTTGTACATCCGATTCTGTAGCATCTTTTGTAGGATACCATCCCTTTTGTCTCATAGTATCAAAAATCTTGTATTGAATATCCTGGGCACTTTTAAAATTGTTTACTAAAGTGTTTCTCAAATTAGTACAAGAAGTTTCTGTTATTCCTGTACTATATGCTGAGATAACCTGTTTTTCACTAGCTAAAAGGTCATGCATAAGTTCTTGTTCATTCATAATCTAATTCCCCTTTCTTTTTATTGATGTGAATCTAAATAGGATTTTAAAGATGTAAAGTTTTGTTTGTGAACTTGTGCAGCTTCATTACACAAATTTTTTATTTGTGTATCACTGCATCTTCCTGAATACTCATTAAACTTTTTGTTCATCAGTGCTTCGTACTCAATTTGATCCTTCAATACCTTTAAGTTTCCAGTATCCAATTGTTTGTTGCCAATTGTCATAATCTCTACCTCCCTAATTTTTTTTACAAGTATATTATTACCTTATAAATCAAATTTATGTATATAAGATTCAAGATCGTTAAACATAAGCTCTTAGACATTTTCAAATAAATAACACTTTGCAAGAATTTGCGGATATATATCTACTGTGCATAAACACTCCAAGAATATTATGGAATGCTTAGAATTTGCTTTTATATGAAATCTTATTGATCCTATTTTTCCTATGTAATTCATGTAGGTAAAAATAGAGTTTAGTGACTTGGTAATTTAGGACATAAAAAAGAGAAGCAATCTGCTTCTCTTTTGATTTCTGATTGGTGCGAAGGATGAGATTTGAACTCACACAAGATTTCTCTTACTACCCCCTCAAAGTAGCGCGTCTGCCTATTCCGCCACCCTCGCATTACAATAGTTATTATAATGATTTTTTATGAAACTGTCAACTAAAATTTAAAATTATAAAAATTTACAATAATTGTAGAAGTATTTATCTGTAAATTTTTATATAAGTACCTATATACCCTGTAATTTACTTTTACACGTTTAATATATTTATCCGTTTCTTTAAAAGGTATATATTGTATATTCTTTCCATCTTTAGAATGCTCTGAATCTTTCAACCACTTTTGTACGTTGCCCCTACCTCCATTATAAGCTGCCAAAATTAGATCCATATTGTTATTAAACTCTGATTTCAAATTATTCAAATACCAACATCCCATTCTTACATTAAACTCAGGATCATTTAACATGTTATCTTGAAAATTTGATACTCCCATTTTATCTGCTGCCCATTCTGCAGTATCTGGAGTTATCTGCATAAGTCCTATAGCATTTTTGTTAGATCTTACATTTTCTTTAAAGTTACTTTCTGTCTTAATCACAGCCATTACAAAGTAGGGATCTAAATCATATTGTTTTGCATATTTTGCTATATAAGTTGAATACTTTAATGGATAACAATATCTTGCAATACTTTTTACACATAATACAGCTACCATTATTAGTATTATAACTATTGCTACTTTTTTTAGAAACCTCAATTTTTTTGTGTCTTAAAAACTATATTTTAGGACACTTCACCCCCCCATATTTTCTGCTTATTCTTATAAATATATCCTTTAATTGTGTTTTAGTTTCATCTAAGGTATTAGAATTATCTAATACAAAGTCCGCATACTTTTTCTTTTCTTCCAAAAGCATCTGAGAGTTTATTCTGCTAAGCACTTGACCTTCAGTTAATTTATCTCTACTTTTCACTCTGCTTATCTGTACTCCTTTATTTACCCAAACTAATAGCATTTCATCTAAATAATTACAAAATCCATTTTCTATGAGGGTAGCTCCATCTATAACACAAATTTTTTCACATTTTTGTTCTAATTCTTCTACTTTTTTTAATATTTCCTTTTTAATGAAAGGCATTATAATACTTTCATATTTAGCTCTTTCTCCTTGATTAGAAAATATATAATCTCCAAATTCTTTTCTTTTAAGTTTACCTGAAAGATTAATAAATCTTTCTCCAAAGCCATATTTGATTTTTTCAATTATTACAGGATATTTTTCAATTACTTCCCTAGCTATAACATCTGCATCTACTATACTTATACCGTGCTCTCTCAGTATATTAGAAACAGTACTTTTTCCGCTTCCTATACCTCCAGTAAGCCCTATTTTAATCACAGTTTTCTTCCCCTTTATACTAATTTACTTAGCCTCGTACCAATTATTTCCTACACTTATATCCACTTCAAGAGGAACTTTCAGTTGTAAAACTTTTTCCATTTCTTCTTTTACTACAGATTTTACGTTATCAATTTCCTCTTTATATACATTTAGAATCAGTTCATCATGTACTTGAAGTATTAGTTTGCTTTTTAATTTATTCTCCTCTAATCTTCTATACACATTTACCATAGCTATTTTTATTATGTCCGCTGCACTGCCTTGAATAGGTGTGTTCATTGCAAGTCTTTCTCCAAACGACCTCACTATTTTATTTGAAGATTTTATCTCAGGTATAAACCTCCTTCTATTCATAAGTGTGGTAACATAAGATTTTGCTTTAGCCTCTTTCACTATATCGTCCATATATAACTTTACCTTCGGATACCTTTCAAAATAGGTGTCTATATAAAGCTTTGCTTCTTTTCTAGATATTTTCAAATTTTTAGCCAAACTAAAGTCACCTATTCCATAGACTATACCAAAGTTTACTGCCTTAGCATTGCTTCTCTGCGCAGATGTAACTTCATCTATAGGTACCTTAAACACTTCCGAAGCAGTCTTTGTGTGAATATCACTGTGATTTATAAATGCACTTATCAAATTTTCATCATCAGCAATATGAGCAAGTACTCTCAATTCTATCTGTGAATAGTCTGCTGAAAGTATAACACAGTCTTCATTTTCTGGAACAAATATTTTTCTTATCTCTTTACCCATCTCATATTTTATAGGTATATTTTGAAGATTAGGTTCTGTACTTGAAAGTCTTCCCGTAGTTGTTACCGTTTGATTAAAACTGGAATGAATTTTGTCATCTTCCTGTATTACTGCCTTAAGTCCTTCAATATATGTTGAATACAATTTAGTAAGCTGTCTATAGTAAATTATCTTTTCAACTATAGGATGTTTATCTTTTAATTTTTCGAGTACTTCTGCATTAGTGGAATATCCCGTCTTAGTCTTTTTTATTACAGGTAAATCAAGTTTTTCAAATAAAATTTTCCCAAGCTGTTTTGGAGAATTTATATTGAATTCTTCTTCAGAAAGAGAATATATTTCTTCCTGTACTTTATCTATTTCAACTTTAAATTTACCTTCTTGTTCCACAAGCTTACCCTTATCGACCTTAAAGCCTTCACATTCCATAGATGCAAGCACGTATATAAGAGGCTGTTCTACTTTATACAAAAGCTCTTCCATATGAGCTTCTTCTATTTTCTTTGTAAGCTCGGAATAAACTTTACTAAAAAGTACAGTTTCCTTAGCAAAAAGTTTTTCGTCATCTTTTGAAATTTCAACTCCCGTATACTGTCTTATAACATCCTTAAGTTCATAGTCAGGTCTCGATGAATCTATAAGATAAGCTGCTATTTTTATATCAAATTCTAATTTTAAAAATCTTATACCCATTTTATATAATATGCTGCAGGGAACTTTTACATCATACCCTACCTTTGATATATCCTCATTTTCAAATAAGACCTTAAAAAGCTCTACTGCTTTAATCTTGTCTTCATTATATATTTCATTTATATGTATCTGAAAATTTTTTTCATCTAAACTTATAAATACCTTATCTATATAACTTCTAGAATAGCTTTCCTCGTTTTCTACCTTAAAGTTTATATATACTAAATCATTATTTTTTAAACAATTTACAAAATCACCAAACTTGTTTAAAGTATCTATTTCCGTAAACTCAACATCAAATTCCTGTGCTGTATCCTCCTGAATTTCGTTAAGTCCATGGATTTTGCTTATCAAAGATTTAAATTCAAGTTTTTCAAACATCTTCTTTAATCCCTGTGCATCATACTCTTCCTTTGACTCAATGGACTCAAGATCCATTTCCACAGGTACATTAGTCATAATAGTTGCAAGTTTTTTACTAAAAATAGCCTGCTCCATATTATCTTTTAAGTTTTCCTTTAGTTTCTTTCCACTTATATCCTCTACATTTTCATATACATTTTCTATACTCTTGTATTGTTTTATTAATTTAAAAGCAGTTTTTTCACCTACACCAGGAACTCCAGGTATATTGTCTGAAGTATCGCCCATAAGTCCTTTAACATCTATAAACTGTGTAGGAGTTACCCCATATTCTTCTATCATTCTATTTCTATCATATACCTCTTTTTGAGTAATACCTTTTTTGGTGATAACTACCTTTACTTTATCTGTAGCAAGCTGAAGGGCATCCCTATCTCCTGTAACTATATAGACCTGTATGCCATTTTTTTCAGCAAAGACAGATAGTGTTCCCATAAGGTCATCTGCTTCAAATCCATCTATTTCAAAAATACTTACGGACATCATTTTTAATATTTCCTTGATTACTGGAAACTGCTCTGACAATTCAGGAGGCATCTTTTTTCTTCCGGCTTTATATTCACTGTATTTATTATGTCTAAAAGTAGGTGCACTCCTATCAAAAGTACATACTACATAATCTGGCTTAATTTCCTCCTTCATCTTAAGAAGCATATTTAAAAAACCATAAACTGCATTTGTATGGGTTCCTTCTAGATTAGTTAAATCTGGAAGTGCGTAAAATGCCCTATGCATCAAACTATGTCCATCTAATATCAGCAACTTTTCATCATTCATTGAATTACCTCCAAAATTTCATTTATGAAGAAACTGTACACTCTATATATAGTATCATTTTTATCGGAAATTAGAAATAAAGTATTGTAAAAATTTTTATCTTATTCTAAAATTAATATAAACACATTAAAACTATAATTATATCATGTACAAGTTAATAATTCTATAATTAATTTTTACTTTCACCGCAATTAATAATTTCAACTAATTAAAAATCTTTATTATAGCAATTCAGATCCAAAATTTTTTCTATTTAATTTCTATACTAGATATCCTATATATTACTAATTGCAGTCTATTTTCAAGGAGGCTTTTATATGTTACTAAGCTATAAATTTTCAAACAACATTCCTCTATTTAAATGTGATATTTGCGGAAACTGCAGTAATTTTGTAGAATCTACATCTTACACAAATATAAAGAACAGAGGTTGCTGCTGGTACTTTCCAAAATACAATCTAGTAGATATTAAAAATATAATAAACAATGGGAACATGGATTTTATATACTATTTATCTTCTATTCCAAATTGTGTAGAAAGTTATGATATCAGGGTAAAAGGAATTTTTTTCAAAAATCAATATGACAATTACACTGAAAACAATATAAAATACAGTGATTTTGACAGCAGTCTCTTTTTTAGATTATGTCCTTTTTTGAAAAAAGATGGATGCAAATTAAGTTTTTCTTTACGACCACATCCCTGTAATTTATATTTATGCAGAGAAGTACTTCAATTGGCAGGTAAAGAATACCATATGTATTCTCAAGAACGAAAGGATTATTATGCCTATTGTAACTATTTTAATGAGTGCTTAAAAGAAGATTTAAAATCTAATAATGCAACTTTATCAGATAATTTAGAGGAATCTTTGGATATATTAAATTCTTCCACATTACCTCCTTTTCAACCTAGAAAATTACACAACATTTACATAGATTATTCTACATATCACCATAGTGCTTAAACTTCATCTGATACTAAGAAATCTGTTTATGAATACTTTTTGCTAATTTAGGTTAAACTTATACTGCCTTGATGATATGATAACTCCCATTAATTCTATGTAAAGTAACCCCAGTTTAAAGCTGGGATTATTTTACACTCATTAATTTTCTATTATATAATCTATAATTGTGAATTTTATAGGATTCTTCGATAACCTTTTCATTTATGAACCTTCTATTCTTTAAATAATCTTCAAAATTATAAACACACATACAAGAAACGCTCATTTCTAAAATTATATTTAATATAATTCTATCAAAATTTAAAAAGTTATCCTGGGAGGTATTATAGATAGCATAATCAACCTGTATAATAAATCTTACCCCCACATATCCCTCTTTATTAATTTGATCTATATACTTTAAAACTTCTTTTCTTATGTTGTCTACCCCCAACTTTTGATATTCATTAATCACTTGTGTCATATCAACGTATTCCACACAATTATTTTTTGTGCCAAAATACTTTAATAATTTCTTATACAATTTTAAATCCGTGTATACACAAATTTTCTCTTTTCTTTCAATACCTTTTTTTATATATTGATACATATTTATAATCAAATGTTCTAAACCAAAATAGTAAAATGAAGAATTAATTCCAAAAATACTACGATTAATCATACCTTTTTTATCCTTTACAATAAATTTATTGCTTATGTATTCTACATAATATATACATACTCCTCTTAATATTCATAAATATATTACAAAATATTTCGTCACGTATCTGTATTTTTATGCTTCAATTTTTATAAAGTATTTCACTTTTTACATTATTCAACCCTGTTCTACTTATTCTATTAGAAAATTTTTTTAGGGCTTAACTCTTTCTCATAATAAGATAAAATTCTTCCTATCATTTATAGATATAAAAGCACACAAAAGAAATGACAAGCACTTCCACCTATAACAAAGAGGTGCCATATAGCATGATTATAAGGTATTTTATCTAACATATATAAAAAAGCTCCCACCGTATATATGATTCCACCTGCAACCAAAAGAACTATTCCAGCCGGAGGAAGAAGCAGCAAAAGTCTTTTCATTGCAAAAATTATTATCCATCCCATGGCAATATATATAAGTGTAGACACAACCTCATGTTTACCTATCCAAAATATTTTCATTACTATACCGCAAATAGCCATAATCCATACTATACCAAATATCACCCAGCCTATGGAATTTCTTAAAATAGTAAGTGTAAAAGGAGTATAAGTTCCAGCTATTAATAGATAAATAGATGCATGATCAAATATCCTAAAAACTTTTTTTGCCTTTAAGTTAGTTATACTGTGGTATAAAGTGGATTCTAGGTATAGAATAAGCATAGAAACACCATAGATAGTATAGCTTACTATATACCACTTATCTCCCATTTTAGCAGAAAATAAAATCAATAATACAAGAGCTGCAATTGACAGAATTGTTCCTATTCCATGTGTTACAGCATTAGCTATTTCCTCTCCTCTTGTATAAAATTTAAGTTGATTATCCATATTAAACCACTCCTTAATAAATTTTGCATATGTGACACGTAGTTATTAAAACTATGTTACAATATGTATATATGATAACACGATATATGTATAAGTTCAATATACATTTCCATTTTTATAGTAAATAGATTGATTTTTTAGTATAATAAGTATTGTTATATTATTATTTGCAAAATTTATGGAGGCATACAAAATGTTAAAAAGAACTATTACTGCTGAATTAATTAAAAAATTTAATGAAATGTTATATAAAATACTAGATGATATGGATAATAAAAATTATGAAGGAGCCTTAGATTTAATAGATACCGCTTTTAAAGACATTTTTAGATTGAGCATAAAATTTTTCAATTCCCTATCTCTAGAAAATATAATGGAAATGGTAAAAATTAATGGGAGCATAGTTACAGACAAGTGCATAATTATGGCCAAATTATTGGAGGAAGAAGGAAATGCATTGGAATTTCAGAACAAACTGGATGATGCTTTTTATATACATCAAAAATCATTAAATTTGTTTTTGGAAGCTTATTTAAATGAAAGCACCAACTGTGATTTAAAAAATTATTTTTCAGATATAGATCCTTTAATAAATAAACTTTGTGAATATAAGCTTTCCTTTACTCTTTTAAGTAAAATAGCACACTACTATGCAGAGACCAAAAGATATGATAAAGCAGATGATGTAATCTATGAAATGCTCGAAGAAAATAATCATGATGCAAAATGTGTAGAATTCGCAATAAAATTTTACGAAAATTTACTTTTAAAAAATGATAATGATTTAAACTCTGGAAACCTACCGAGAGAAGAAATAGAAGAGTCCTTGTCTTCTTTAAGAAACATATTACAAAACAAATAAAATCCCGCCATGCCGTATTATGAGTTATTTTGAACCCGCCCCAAAGCAGGTGGGAGTCTCCTTCTTGCTTCCTGTCTCCATTATAAATGGATATCATTCCACAAGAAGAGTCCGATTCCCGTTTATAAAATGTTCGGTCAAGACTAACTCACTCCACGCACACAGCAGGAATATTTCTCCGATGACTAGTTGCTCTAATACTCCCTCTTCTCAAAGTGGGAGTAAAGAGCAACTACGTCCCTGGATAACGATTTCTAAGTATTAGGTGGAATCAAAAACTCCATCTGATGCCAAGAACTCTGTTTATAACTTTATTATACTACACTTTCTAATATTTATGTTTACTCTTTGAGTAATTCATATTATTTTATAGATATACCCAATTCTTTTAACTGAGATTCATCTACTACATTAGGAGCTTCCGTAAGTGGACAAAATGCATTCTGATTTTTAGGGAAAGCTATTACATCCTTTATATTATCTGTTTTTGCTAAAAACATTATCATCCTGTCAAACCCATAAGCAAGTCCGCCGTGTGGTGGTGGTCCAAACTTAAATGCTTCAAGCAAATATCCAAACTTCTCCCAAGCTTTTTCCTGTGAAATGCCAATTACTTTAAACATTCTTTCTTGAAGCTTAGTATCGTGTATTCTTATACTTCCTCCACCTAATTCTTCTCCATTTAGAACTATATCATAAGCTTTTGCTCTTACTCTTCCAGGATCACTCTCTAAATACTGTATATCTTCGTCCATAGGTGCTGTAAATGGATGATGCTCTGCCTGATATCTTTGTTCCTCCTCATTATAGGATAGAAGAGGGAATTCAGTTACCCATACAAATCTAAACTCATCATTTCCATCCAATATTCCTGTTTCTTTTGCCATATGAACTCTGAGTGCACCAAGGCTTTCAAATACCACTTTATTTTTATCTGCCACAACAAGGATAAGGTCTCCTTGTACTGCTTCCAACTTATTTAATATATTTTTAGTATCTTTCTCAGTTAAGAATTTAGCTATAGAGGATTTAACTCCATCTTCTTTATATGCCATCCATACAAGTCCTTTGGCACCATAGTCTTTTACAAATTCAACTAGCTTATCAATCTGTTTTCTTCCCATTTTAGCTGAATTTGGCACCTTTATAGCTCTTACAGAGCCACCAGCTTCAATAGCATTTTGGAACACCTTGAAATCTATATTCTTTACAACTTCAGTTATGTCATTTATTTCCATGTCAAATCTCAAGTCAGGTTTATCCGAACCATATTTCTCCATAGCAATTTTATAAGGCATTCTCTCTAAAGGCAGCTTTACATCTACATCTAGAATTTTCTTAAATACCCTTTGAATAAACCTTTCATTCAAGTTCATTACATCATCTTGTTCTACAAAAGAAAGTTCCATATCTATCTGTGTAAATTCAGGCTGTCTATTTGCCCTCAAATCTTCATCTCTAAAGCATTTAACTATCTGAAAGTATCTATCATATCCTGAAACCATCAAAAGCTGTTTAAAGAGCTGTGGTGATTGAGGAAGGGCATAAAACTTTCCGTTATAATTTCTGCTTGGTACGAGGTAATCTCTAGCACCTTCCGGTGTACTTTTTCCAAGCATTGGAGTCTCTATTTCTAAAAACCCTTCTTCATCTAAAAAGTCCCTTACTACCTTTGCAGTTTTATGTCTGGTCATAAGTATTCTCTGCATGTCTGGTCTTCTTAAGTCCAAATATCTGTATTTGAGTCTTATGTTTTCAGCTGCATCCAAGTTTTCCTTTATGTATATAGGAGGTGTTTGAGACTCTGAAAATATCTTTATATACTCTCCTTTTACTTCTACCATACCTGTTGGAATTTCCGGATTTGGGGATTCTCTTTTTACAATGGTTCCTGTAGCTGCTATGCAGTATTCAGATTTTACATTATCTGATTTTTCAAAAGCTTCTTTATTTATCTTCTCTCCAAATACAATTTGAAGTATTCCTGTTCTATCTCTTAAATCTACAAATATGAGTCCACCTAAATTTCTTTTTCTCTGAACCCATCCCATTACTGTAATCTTTTCACCTATGTTGCTTTCTCTAAGTTCACCACACATGTTGGTTCTCTTTAGTCCATTTAATGATTCTCCCATGTTAACACACTCCGTTTATAATCTAATTAAATCTGAAATTTTGTCTAGTTCTTCTAATTTAATTTCAAATTGATTGCCATCTTCCATTCTCTTAAATTTAGCAATTCCACATTCTAGTTCATTATCTCCAAGTATTACTGTAAACCTAGCCCCTATTTTATTTGCATACTTCATTTCAGCTTTTACACTTCTATTTGTATGGTCGCATTCACACCTTACATTTTTTTCTCTCAATTGATTTACTAAATTAAGAGCCTTTAACTTAGCATCATCTCCCATAGCTCCTACATATAAATCTATATATGGTCTATTAGGTATCTCTATTTTATTTTCTTCCAGAGTAAGAAGTGTCCTCTCTATTCCCATTCCAAAACCTACAGCAGGCATTTTAGGACCTCCAACTTCTTCTATTAAATAATCATACCTTCCACCACCGCATATTGTTATATCATTGTTTATTATTTCAAATACGGTTTTAGTATAATAATCAAGTCCTCTTACTATTAAAGGATTTATCTTAAATTCTATATTTACAGCAGACAAATACTTTTGTAGACTTTCAAAGTGCTCCTTACAGTCATCACATAAGTAATCAATCATCAAAGGTGCATCTTTTACTATTTTCTTGCAGCTTTCCACTTTACAATCCAGTATCCTCATAGGATTTTTACTGAATCTGCTTTTACAGGTGTCACATAATCCATCATAATTTTCCTTCAAGAATTTTTTTAATGCTTCATTGTACTTTTTTCTGCAAGTAGCACATCCTATACTATTTATATTTAATTCAATTCCCTTTACTCCCAGTTCCTTATATACTCTCATAGCCAAACTTATAACTTCAGCATCCAGTGAAGCATTTTCTGCACCAAATGCCTCTATACCAAATTGATGATGTTCTCTAAGTCTTCCTTTTTGTACATTTTCATATCTTAAAACCGGGGTAAAATAAAACAACTTAGTTGGCTGAACTTCATTATACAAACTGCTCTCCACAAAAGCCCTTACTGCAGGAGATGTACCTTCTGCTTTAAGGGTTAGGCTTCTGCCAGCTTTATCTTGAAAGGTGTACATTTCTTTCTGAACAACATCTGTAGTTTCACCTACTCCCCTTTCAAAAAGTTCCGTATATTCAAATACTGGTGTCCTTATTTCTCTATATCCATAAGAAGCTGCTATATTTTTGAACTTATCTTCTAAATAATGCCACTTATAAGACTCCGTAGGTAATATATCTTTAGTACCTTTAGGTGCTTGTATAGCCATATTAACTTACTCCTTTTTTGTTTTATATTTTCTTAAATTATAGATTATAAGTGAAATTTAAAAGTACATTTAAAAATTTTAATACAAAGTATTTAAAAGATCTATCTTTTTTTTCACCATTTCATCTATTCTTCTCACATATTCTCCTACATCTTTTATATTAGCCTGTCTTTCGAATCTATTTTCATCTAAAAACATGACTTTTGTAACAGCATCTGCCCCACAAGCTATTATAGTCTGTCTTTCTTCAATCATTTCCACATTATAAAGCCCTCTATGTTTTCCTGATGTATATCCTATGTTCTCCATGTTACCTACCATATTTTTTTGTCTATACATATAATAGGGTTTCATGTTCATTGATTTAGCCAAAAGTGCAGTTCTTTCATACATGAGATGTAATTCTTCATGACCTGCAATAGAATAACTTATATTATTCACTATGTTTTCATATAGTCTAGATGCTCTCTTTACAGACATACCATGCACAGTTAGATTATCTGGCCCAAGTTTTTCAATTTCATCGCAGGTTTTATTTACCTCCTCTATTCCTTCTCCAGGCAATCCTACAATTAAGTCCATGTTTATGTTGTCAAATCCATATTTTCTTGCCATATGAAACTTTTCCCTTACCTCATTTACTGAATGATTTCTTCCAATAAATTTTAATGTGCTGTCATTCATAGTCTGTGGATTTATACTCATCCTATTTACTCCATATCTTTTCATAGTTTCAAGTTTACTTGAAGTAATACTGTCAGGTCTGCCACATTCTACATCAAATTCTTTTATTTTATAGTCCCGTACAAAACTATTATATATTTCATGCATTAATTTTTCAAATTTTTCATTATCTATAGAAGTTGGAGTCCCTCCTCCAAAATATATACATTCTATATTTAACTCATGTTGTCTTATGTATTCAGACATTTTTTTTATCTCATAAGTCAAACTTTTAAGATAGGGTTCTACTAAGTCCTTACAACCTTTAATAGGATTAGAAGCAAAGGAACAATAGAGACACTTAGTTGGGCAAAAAGGCATCCCTACATATACGCTTATATTTCTGCTATTAGAATTTACTAAGCTTTTTTCCGAATTTGCTACATCTATACAAAGTTCTGCCTTACTTTTATTACAACAAAAATGTTTATCAAAATATCTTATTATTTCATCCTTGCTCTTGCCATCCTTTATAAATTTTAAAGTTATCTTACTAGGTCTTATCCCAACTAAAGTTCCCCATGGTAAAGTTTTCCCTGTTTTATTTGTAAAATACAAAAATACTGCTTTTTTTATATTTTCCCTTTCACTTAAACCACCTTCAAATTGCATTTTGCATATGTCGCTTTTATCATATATAATAACTTCATTTTGTAGTAACTCTATATTAAAATTCCAACTTTCATCTTCTACAAAATTTATATTTGCAAAATCATAAAACAAATTTATCATTTGAAATATGTGATATCTATATTCCTTACTATTTAGTTTAACTTTTATCTCCATATCAATTAAAATTGTCATCTCTTTTCTTTATAAAAATCTTAAGTAAAAAATTAAATTATACCAGATCATATGCTGGCAAATCTCAACACCATAAAAACTTTTGACAAGTCTAAAGGTGTTTTCTATTTTGTCAACATATTTCTCTGGTATAGATTTAAATTTCACTTGAATTTTTATGAATTTATAGACATTTTAGTAAAAATTAATTTTCTACTACGACTCTTTAAATCTATAAAAATGGATTATACATTTTTTCTTCTTTAATAGAAGTTTTAGGACCATGACCTGGAAATACAACCATTTTATCCGGTAAAGTCATAAGCCTATTTTTTATACTATCTATGATTGCATTAAAGTCTCCCCCTGTAAAATCAGTTCTTCCTACAGAGTTTTGAAAAAGCGTATCTCCTGTAAACACCATACTTTCTCCTAAGAAGCTCACTCCACCAGGTGTATGTCCAGGTGTATAAAGTGCCTTTAATTTTATACTTCCAAATTCAAACACTTGATTATCTTCAATGTATATGTCAACTTTATCTATAAGCTTTCCATACATAAGTTCTCTTGATTTCATCATATTATAATCTTCTCTGCTTATTGCTATAGGTGCATTATATTTATTCCTTATTTCTTCAGCTGCACTTGTATGATCTGCATGACCGTGAGTTAACAATATATATTCTACTTTCGTATTTGAAGCATCTATAGCATCTATTATATTTTTTACATCATCACCAGGATCAATTACTACAGACTTACCCTCTTTTTCATCTATCACTATATAACAATTAGCTGCATATGCTCCTACTATGACTTTTCTCAATTTCATAAAAATACCTCCTTGTCTTTTTTTATATTGATAATTAACTCGATTTACTTAATATAAAAATTTTGCAAAACAAAGCTTAGCAAATTAAGAATTAATAATGTTTTGCTTTAGCAAAACGAGCCTTCAAAAATTTAACCAAATATTTTTTGTAGTGTAACGAAAAAAATCCACATTAACTATTAATTCTTCATTCTTAACTATTAACTAAAACTTCTTCTTGCTATCTATCATAATAGTGACAGGTCCATCATTTTCTATACTCACTAACATATCTGCACCAAATTTTCCTGTCTCAACCTTGCCTACTAAATCTCTACATTGCCCTACAAATTTTTCGTATATTTTCTCGGCTTCATCTCCGCCCAGGGCTTCTATAAAACTAGGTCTTCTGCCTCTTCTACAATCTCCATACAAAGTAAACTGAGAAATTATAATTATTTCTCCGTTTACATCCAACAAAGATTTATTGAGTTTTCCATTTTCATCTTCAAATATTCTAAGGTTCAATATTTTGTCCCTCATATAAATTATATCCTCATCTGTATCTTCTTTAGATATTCCAAGAAGTACATTTAATCCCTTTTGTATTTGTCCTATAACCTTTCCTTCCACTTTAACTTTAGAGCTATTGACTCTTTGAACTACTGCTCTCATAATAACATATCTCCTTAATTTTTAGTTCTATAAACCTGAATAACGCCCTCCAATTTTCTAAACTTTTTCATTACATCTTTTAAGTCATCTACATTTGATATTTTTAATTTTATATCTATAACAGCCAATCCATTTTTTACTGGCTTAGCATTTACAGCATAAAGTGCAGTCTTACTATTACTTATAACTTCCATAGATTCAGCCAAAAGTTTTCCCCTATCTTCAGCTTCTATTTTAATCTGAGCAATATACTCTGCTCCTTTTGGTCTTCCCCAGGAAACTTCAACTACCATGTTATCTTTATTCTTTAATAAGAATTCTGCATTTTTACAATCCTTTCTATGGATTGACACTCCTCTTCCCTTTGTTATATACCCTATTATGTCATCGCCTGGAACAGGATTACAACATTTGGCAAATCTGACTAACACATTGCTTTCACCCTTTACTATTATCCCTGGAGATCTTTTTTCTGCTTTATGAGACTTACCCATAGGTTGATCAAGATTCTCTTGAATCTTTTTCCAATCAACTTCATCCATCTTTGAAGTTTTCATGTAAATATCTTTTATTCTCGAAACTATAGTAGAAGAGGTTACAGCACCAATTCCTACAGAAGCATACAAATCATCTATGGAATTCATATTATATCTTTTAAGAACTGTATCTAGGATTTCCTTCTTTGCAATTTCTCCAAAATTATATCCTTGCTTTTTTGTTTCCTTTTCAAGAAGGTCCTTTCCTTTTACTATATTCTCTTCTCTTTTAGCCTTTTTGAACCAGGATCTTATCTTACTTTTTGCCTGATTGCTTTTCGCCATATTGAGCCAATCAATACTTGGACCTTTGGGCGTGCTTGATACAAGCACTTCTACAATTTCCCCTGTTTTCAAATGATAGTCAAGAGGTACCATCTTACCACTTACCTTTGCACCTATACAACTATTTCCTATCTCTGTATGTATCTTATACGCAAAATCTATAGGGGTTGCTTCATAAGGTAAATTTATTACTTTTCCATTTGGAGTAAATACAAATACCTCATCTGAAAACAAATCTATTTTAAATCTTTCCATAAATTCTTCTGCATCTGAAGTTTCTCTTTGCCACTCAAGTATTTCCCTTAGCCAGGTAAGTTTCTTATCTATATCATTTGCTGTATCAACACCCTCTTTATATTTCCAGTGAGCTGCTATTCCATATTCTGCTGTTTTATGCATTTCAAAAGTTCTTATCTGTATTTCAAAAGGTTTGCCCTGAGGTCCAATAACTGTAGAATGTAGTGACTGATACATATTTGGTTTTGGCATAGCAATATAATCCTTAAATCTTCCTGGCATAGGCTTATATATAGTATGTGCTATTCCCAGCGCAGCATAGCAATCCTTTACTGTATTTACTAAAATTCTTACAGCAGTTAAATCGAAAATCTGATCTATAGTTTTATTTTTCTTTACCATCTTTCTGTATATACTATAAAAATGCTTTGGTCTTCCTTCAATGTCTGAATCTATTCCCGACTTTTTAAGATTATCTTTTAATTCAGATATTATTTCATCAATATATTTTTCTCTTTCTACTCTTTTTTCAGCAATCTTTCTAACTATAAAATAATATTCATTTTGATTTATATATCTAAAAGCTAAATCCTCAAGTTCCCATTTAATTTTAGACATTCCAAGCCTATGGGCAAGAGGTGCATATATGTCAAAAGTTTCTTTTGCTTTTTCTTTCTGTTTTTTCACAGGCATGTATTTAAGTGTTCTCATATTATGAAGTCTATCTGCTAATTTTATAAGTATTACTCTTATGTCATCTGCCATTGCAAGGAGCATCTTTCTAACGTTATCAGCTTGCTGCTCTTCCTTAGTTTTGCATTCTATTTTTCCTAATTTAGTAACACCTTCTACTAAGTTTGCAACTTCTACACTGAATTCCCTTTTTATGTCTTCATAGCTAAATTGCGTATCTTCTATTACATCATGAAGTAGTCCTGCTACTATGGTGCTAGTATCAAGTCCCATTTCTACCAATATACAAGCTACTTCTACAGGATGACTTATGTAAGGTTCTCCAGATTCCCTTTTCTGTTTTTTATGAGCTTCATCGGCAAAATAATAAGCCTTTTCTACTATTTTTTTATCTACATTATTACAGTTTTTATCTATTAACTCCATTAATTTTTCTAACATACCGATACTCCCTAAAATCAATGGCTGGTTTAACAAACCAGCCATTATTTTTTACTAATATTATATTATATACTAAAAAAACTTGCAATTTGAAATTTTATATATGCTAAACATTATATTTAGTAAGAGAAATCACATCATATCCTTCTAATTTTTCCCTACCTTTTAAATCCGTCAATTCTATAACAAATCCTATAGTAACAACTTCCCCACCTGCTTGTTCTATAAGTTTCACCACAGAAGCAGTAGTTCCACCTGTTGCAAGCAAGTCATCAATTATTACCACTCTATCTCCCTTTTTTATAGCATCTTTGTGCATTTCAAGTACATCACTGCCATATTCTAAGTCATAACTAACAGCAAAAGTATCATAAGGCAACTTTCCCTTTTTTCTTATAGGAACAAAACCTGCACCTATGGCATAGGCTATAGGTGCTCCAAATAAAAATCCTCTTGCCTCAGGTCCTACTACTATGTCAATATGTTTATTTTCTAAATATCTAGCTATTTTATTTACTGTATACTTAAAAGCTGCTTTATCCTGCAGCAAAGTAGTTATATCTTTAAAACTTATTCCTTCCTTTGGAAACCCATCTATTACTCTTATTTTATCTTTTAAATCCACCTGTAATCCCCCCTAAAAATAACTTAATCATTCCAATAGAAACCTACTTTACAATTATATATTAAATATTGATACATATTCAAGTTTAAGATATTTTTACCTTTATATAATCTCATTTTTCAAATATTTAGCTATTTGTTCTGCTCTATCCATATTTTCAGTTATAAAAAGTTCTACTGCAATCCTTGCATTGTCTATATATCTCTTGTTCTTAATTGAACACATCATTCTATTTGACAATTCACATACATTTTCCATGTTTACACTAGAAATATCGTTCACTTTAAGCAATGCCCTTACTCCATAATTATTTGTACATTTTAAATAATACATACCTTCATTTACCATTATCTTATTTTCACCAGTTATATCAATTCCCCGAGAAAAAATACCTAAAGCTACAAGATCTAAATACTTACTTATATACTTCATATCATAATACATCGATATGGCTTGAGATAACTTAAAGGTAACACCCACAGCTGTTAAACCTTTAAATGGATATGTACACTGCTTCTGATTGGGATTCACAATAATGGCTTTCGGCAAAATTCCCACAGATTTATGGTAATCTGTTATTATAACATCAATACCCAAAGTTTTGCATAACTCTATTTGTGAAACGCTTTGAATTCCACATCCAGCTGTTATTATAAGCTTTGCACCTAAAAATTTTATGTGGTTTTTTATTATATCTGACTTTATATTATAATCATTAATTTTATCAGAAATAAAATATTCTACATCTGCATTTAAATATTTTAGCACTAATAACATAAGTGACACCGAAGTTATACCATCCAAGTCACATGTACCATAAATTACAATTTTTTCTCTCTCATTTACTGCTTTTATTATTCTTCTTAAAGCTTTCTCCATATCCTTTAAAAGAAAAGGGTTATGCATACCTAAAAAATTAAAATCCTGTATATTATCTTTTTGCCTCTCCATAATAAAATCCTCCAAATTTATCGAAAGCACTTATATTATAAATGATATTGTCTTCTATTACAAATACATTATGGTTAGATTATTTGCAATAAAAAAATCCAGAGTACCAATATACTCTAGATTTTCTATTTTATCATATTTAATGTATATTTTATAGCTTATTCACTTACTGTATGCAACTTTTTTTTATTTCGAAGCATATGTTTCTTTATAATTACCCAGCACGGACTAGCTATACATATGGAAGAATAGCATCCTGTAATTATTCCTATAAGTATCGGTTCTGAGAAAATTCTTACAGAAGGCACTAAAACATATACTGATGTCAATGTTATTACAACAGTCAATACTGTATTTATAGATCTTGCCAATGTCTGAGTTACGCTGGCATCTGCAACAACTATAGGTTCCTGTCCTCTCATATATTTTTGATTTTCTCTTATTCTATCAAAAACAACTATAGTATCATGAACAGAATAACCTATAACCGTAAGAGCTGCTGCTATAAAGTTAGAGTCTATGGAAACTCTAAGTACCGCATATACAGAAAGCATTACAAGAACGTTGTGAGTTAAGGATATAATAGCAGCTATACCAAAGCTTAATTCAAATCTTATACCTATATATATAAACATAGCTATAATTGCCACTATAACAGCTTGCAGAGCTTTGGTCCTTGTTTCTTTTCCCATAACTGCACCTATATTTTCTTGATTCGTCAAGCTGCTCTTTTTATACTTTGCCTTTACAGCTTTCACAATATTACTAACATCACTATTAGTTAAAGTAGCAGACTTTATAGATATAGATTTATTATCTGATTTATTGGATTGAAACTCACTGGAATATTTTTTTACTATATTATCTACATCCTGCTTATTAAAATCCTGACCCACATTTATTTCAACTACAGTACCACCTTTAAAATCTAATCCATATTCAAGACCTTTAGTAGCCATAGTAAATATTCCAATAGCAATGACTATAAGGGATATAGTAAACCATATTTTTCTTTTCTCAATAATTTTATACATATTACTTTACTACCCCCTTTCTAAAGTCATGTACACCAAAGGTACCAATAGTTTCCTTATGATTAAACCAGCCCATATTAGCTAATAACTTCATAAGTGTTCTTGTTACCGTTACAGCTGTGAACATACTTAAAACCGTACCTATAATAAGAGTAAGTGCAAATCCTTTTACGGAACCTGTACCAATATTATAAAGGACACATCCTGAAATAATAGTAGTTATATTTGAATCCAGTATTGACGTCATGGCCCTTCTAAATCCCGCATCTACAGAAGCCCTAATGGATTTACCACTTTTAAGCTCCTCCTTAGTTCTCTCAAATATGAGTATATTGGCATCTACTGCCATACCTACTGTTAACAAAAACGCTGCGATACCAGCTAATGTCAAAGTTACATTTACATTGGCAAAAGCTGCTAAAACTATATATACATATAGCACAAGTGCTATATCTGCAACAAGTCCAGGTAATCTATAATATAAAAGCATAAATATCATTACTAGCCCTATACCTATTTTACCTGCTAATATACTAAGTGGAAGTGCATTAGCACCAAGAGAAGCTCCTACAGTTTTAACCTGTACTGGTTTTACCGTAACTGGAAGTGCACCTGACTTTATCAAATTTGCCTTTGTTTGAGCCTCTTTCATGGTCATATGACCGCTTATAATAGCTCTACCATCAGTTATATGTGCATCTACTCTCGGATCTGACAATTTATCTTTATCTAAATATATGCTAATTACTTGCCCCATAAATTTTTGAGTGGCATCTGCAAACTTCTGAGCACCTGATTGATTTAACTCCAAGTTTATTGCACCCTGGTTACCATTTTGAGGGTCAATAGAAGCCGTAGCATTTTTCACGTCCTTACCTGTAAGTATAGTTTTGTTGTCTGGTCCAACAAACTTAAGATCACCAGTTTTTGCTACACCATCTACTACTTCTTTTGCATCGAATTTTCCAGGTATATCAATTCTTATCCTGTCTTTTCCTTCTCTTACAGTCGTAGTTTCACTTACTCCTAACTTATTAACCCTTTGTGAGATCATATCTACAGTTCTATTTACAGTGTCTTGATCTACATTTTTAGACTGTATTTCTTCAAGTACAGAAACTCCACCTTGAAGGTCAAGTCCCTTGTTTATTACTTGGCTAAATGGCTTTAATTTATATCCACCAAAAGTTACTCCATATGCTCCCGTATAAGCTAAAAAGCCTATTAAAATTACGCATAGAAAGAAAACTACGGTACTTTTCGCCTTAGATTTCATTTTTATCCTCCTTCGTCAATAACCAACTACCTCTTATCCTCATCTATTTACATTAGCAATTATATTACTTAAAAAAAACACCGTCAATACACATATTACAAATAAAGTAATATGATGTATTAAGTTTTTGTAAATGTTATTACTATTTTTTCAAAATTCTACTTTTAAGTGCAATGGCACACTCAATTCTCTTTTTCTGCATTTTGCATCCAAGACTGTAAGGTATGTTCATGTCCTTATTAAAATTATAATTATTAGCCTGACATCCGCCGCTGCAGTAAAATCTTGCCCAACATTTCTTACATTCAGGTTTATTATATATATGGGCAGCTTTAAATTGTTTAGAAATATCCTGCCTTAAGTTATCAATATCACTCAGATTTCCCATCTTAAAAGCTTCATTACCTACAAATTGATGACAGGGATATATATCTCCATCTGGTGTTATAGCCACATACTCATGTCCTGCCCCACATCCTGATATTCTTTTATATACACAGGGACCACCTGTAATGTCTATATTAAAATGGTAAAATTTAAACTTTCCTCCTTCCTTGTTTCTTCTAATCATTTCATCATACAATTTATCATATTGTTTATAAATAACCGGAAGGTCTTCTTCTCTAAGAGACAATGGATCATCCTCTGGAAGTACAACAGGCTCTACAGATATTTCATCAAATCCCTGATCTGCAAGATATTTTATATCTTCAAAAAAATCGGTATTGTTTCTAGTAAAAGTACCTCTTGCATAATATTGTTTAGATTTGTCCCTCATTTTTACCATCTTTTTTATTTTAGGCAGTATGGAATCAAAACTTCCACTTCCATCAATTCTAACTCTTACCTTGTCATTTACTTCTTTTCTTCCATCAATACTGAGTACTATATTTCCCATGTTTTTATCAAGATAATCCATTATATCATCGTTTAACAGGGTAGCATTGGTAGTCATTGTAAATCTTATATTTTTATTGTGCAGCTTTTCCTGCTTCTTAGCATACTCTACAATTTCCTTTACTGCATCAAAGGCCATAAGTGGTTCACCACCAAACAAATCAACCTCTATATTTTTTCTAGGTCCTGACTTTTCTATGACAAAATCAATGGCCTTTTTTCCTATTTCTGCAGACATGAGTTTTCTTCGTCCTTTGTACTCACCTTCATCTGCAAAACAATATTTGCATCTCAAATTGCAATCATGGGCAATATTAAGGCATAATGCCTTTATAAATGAAGGTTCACTTTCATGCTTTTTTGCAATTCCTTCATATAAATCTTTAGAATACAACATTTCTTTTTTAACTAGCTGTTGTATCTCACCATAAGCCTCCACAACTTCTTCTCTTTTATATTTATCTTTAAGAAGTTCTACCACTTTTTCAAGTTCTGGCAGTCCTTCATCATCTAAAATATCATATACTAGTTCATCAATTTCATGAAGTGTACCAGAGTTTACATCTATAACATATCTATATCCACCCTGGACAAATTTATGAATATTAGCCAAATTGTTCTCCTCCTAATAAAAATGTATAATTTTTCATTATATAAATTTTAGGCAGTAACTATTTTGTTACTGCCTAAAATTTATATTAGTTTTCACAAGCTAAATTGGCAACTGTGCAAGAAGTTTTACATGCTGATTGGCATGAATTAGCACATTCCTTACATCCTGGTTTTTTTAAACTTTCTTTTATATTAGCATTATTTATAGTTTTTATATGCTTCATACTAAGTTCCTCCAATTAATAAAGTTATCTGTTTGATTATAACATAAACATATAATAAAATAAAGTTGTCCATAAATGTGAGATTCAAGGAATTCCTTATAAGTTAATTGCGATCATACCTGATAAAGCTCCTACTATAAGGTCAAGCAGCAATCGTTTTACTCCATAGGAACTTATAGCCGCAGAGTTTCCAGAAACTACAGAAACTACATACAGTATAAACAAATATAAAAGAGTTACTCCAATACCTACAAGCCATCCTTTTTTACCTATTCTTCGCACTGCATAAATAACTCCATACATTATGCTAAGTATGTTTGTAATCACGTAAAATATGTATCTTCCTCTTGAACCTATATCTATAAAAGTCATTATAACTGCAAAAATTAAAAGTAAAACAACTGTAATTATAAAACCTCTAAGAACTCCTTCCACTGCAGGAAGGTAATTACTACCTTTTTCCAAATTAAAGCACCTCCCATCTAATAGTATTTATGTAGATAAAAGGTGCTTTATACCTAATTTTTAAACTTCTTTTTTTTCTTCCTTTTTTTCCTCTATTTTCTTAGAAGAATTTTCTTGACTTTTAGGTTCAGATAAAATATTTAGTACTCCTGTCTTATCTAATTTTATCCTAACTCTATCTGGTCCTGTTTGAATAGTTATATTTCTGTCCTGGATATTTACAACTTTTCCTATTATGCCACCTTTAGTCATAACTTCATCATTAACCTTAAGACTCTCAAGCATTGCATTATATTTCTTTTTTCTTTTGCTTTCTGGTAGAAATATAAGTAAATAAAAGATTACTACTATAAATAAAAGTGGTGCTAATCTAACCAATGAATCCAATTTTTTCACCTCCTTTTTGTAAACAGAATTCTAATTTTATTGATTCCATTGTTCAAGCTTTTCCTTTTTATATTTAGGGAAATAGTCTCCATCAATGGAATCCCTTATTTCTTTCATTAAATTATTATAAAAATACAAATTATGAAGCACACATAACCTCATAGCAAGCATTTCTTTTGCCTTAAACAAATGTCTTATGTATGCCCTAGTGTAATTTTTACAAGTAGGACACTGGCATCCTTTGTCAATAGGGGAATCATCCAGCTGATATTTGGCATTCAAAAGATTTATTTCTCCTTCTGATGTAAATACATGGGAATGTCTTCCATTCCTAGCAGGAAGTACGCAATCAAAGAAATCTACTCCTCTTTCTACTGCTTCAAGTATATTTTCTGGAGTTCCAACTCCCATCAAATATATAGGCTTATCCTGTGGAAGATGAGGAACTACTTTTTCTATAATTCTATACATTTCCTCGTGAGTTTCCCCTACAGCTAACCCTCCAATAGCATATCCATCTAAATTCATTTCGCTTATTATTTTAGCATGCTCTATTCTTATATCGTCGTAGACACCACCTTGGTTTATTCCAAATAGCATCTGCTTATTATTTATAGTATCTGATAAAGAATTCAATCTATCCATTTCAACTTTACATCTTTTGAGCCATCTTGTGGTTCTTTCAACAGAACGTTGAACATAATCTTTGGGAGACGGGTTTTCTATGCACTCGTCAAAAGCCATAGCTACAGTGGATGCCAAATTACTTTGAATTTGCATACTCTCTTCAGGTCCCATAAATATTTTGCTTCCATCTATGTGCGAATTAAAATATACTCCCTCTTCTTTTATCTTTCTAATCTTTGACAGAGAAAATACTTGAAATCCTCCAGAATCAGTTAAAATAGGTCTATCCCAATTCATAAATTTATGTAATCCACCAAGTTTTCTTATGATCTTATCTCCAGGTCTCAAACTTAAATGATAAGTATTTGAAAGTTCCACCTGACATCCAATTTCTTTTAAATCACAGGTAGAAACTGCTCCTTTTATAGCTGCTAAGGTACCTACATTCATAAAAACTGGAGTTTGAACTACTCCGTGAGGTGTAGTAAATTCACCTCTTCTAGCACTTCCCTGTTTTTTTAGTAATTTATACATTAAAACACCTCAAATCTATTTCAAGAACATAGCATCTCCAAAGCTAAAAAATCTATATTTTTCTTTAACTGCACAGTTATATGCATTTAGTATTTTTTCTCTTCCACAAAGCGCACTTACAAGCATTATAAGTGTCGACTCGGGCAAATGAAAATTTGTTATAAGTTTATCTACCACTTTATATTTATATCCAGGATATATAAATATATCCGTCCAACCAGATTGATTCCTAACTCTTCCATTTTCATCTCCAATGGTTTCAAGTGTTCTGCAGGAAGTAGTGCCCACTGCAATTATACTTCCTCCTTTTTCTCTAGTTTCATTTATCATATCTGCGGTTTCTTTCGTCATGCAGTAGTATTCTGAATGCATATTATGTTCTTCTATATTTTCAACCTTTACAGGTCTAAAAGTTCCAAGTCCAACATGTAAAGTTAAGAACGCAAGTTTTACCCCTTTATCCTCTATTTTTTTCAGCAGTTCCTCGGTAAAATGAAGACCTGCTGTAGGGGCTGCTGCAGAACCTTCTTCCTTAGAATACACTGTCTGATACATTTCCTTATCCTCTAATTTTTCTTTTATATATGGGGGCAGAGGCATTTGACCAAGTCTATCAAGTACTTCTTCAAATATTCCTTCATATTCAAATTTAACAATTCGATTTCCATCTTCTTTTACTGAAACTATTTCTGCTTTAAGTTCCCCGTCTCCGAAGTCAAATCTACTTCCTACCTTAGCTCTTTTTCCAGGCTTAACTAAAGTTTCCCAGGTGTCATCTTCATTTCTCTTTAGAAGTAAAATTTCCATTTTACCACCGCTGCCTTCTTTTGCACCTATAAGTCTTGCTGGCAAAACTCTAGTATCGTTTAATACAAGACAGTCCCCTGGATTCAAATAATCTAATATATCTTTAAATACCTTATGCTCTATATCACCAGTTTTTTTATCAAGCACCATAAGCCTTGCTTCATCCCTCTGCATTAAAGGATGTTGTGCAATTAATTCCTCTGGTAAATAAAAATCAAAATCTGTAACTTTCAATATTTTCACTCCATTTCATCTTGTGTAAATCACATTTTGTCATCAAACAATGAAGACTGATTAAAATTCTTTTTAGAATTTGTACTTCTCTTTCTATTAAAATGTCTATAGGCACTGTCCGATGCCACTCTACCTCTTGGGGTTCTTATTATAAAACCTTTTTGGAGTAGATAAGGCTCATACACATCTTGTATAGTATCTAACTCTTCTCCTATAAAATACGCCAAGGTTTCTACTCCCACAGGTCCTCCATTAAAATTATCAATTATAGCTTTTAATATTTTATTGTCTATACTATCAAAACCTTCATTATCAACTTCCATCATTTCAAGAGCCGCTTGACTTGTTCTAACATCTATTACACCATTGCCCTTAACCTCGGAATAATCTCTAACTCGCTTTAATAATCTGTTTGCAATTCTAGGAGTTCCCCTAGACCTTTTTCCTATTTCAAAAGCTGCATCCATTTCTATTTTTACTTTAAGTATTTCAGCTGATCTGACTATAATTTCACTGAGTTCATCTTCTCCATAAAACTCCATAGGACATAGTACCCCAAACCTATCTCTTAGTGGTGCTGTTAAAAGTCCCACCCTTGTAGTAGCACCTATTAAAGTAAATTTAGGTAGATCCAATCTTATAGACTTTGCTGCAGCCCCTTTTCCTATAACTATATCTAGTGCATAATCCTCCATAGCAGGATATAATATTTCCTCTACACTTCTATTTAACCTGTGTATTTCATCTATAAAAAGCACATCCATATCATTTAAACTGGTAAGTATCGCAGCCAGATCTCCTGCTCTTTCTATAGCTGGTCCCGAAGTAATTTTTAGGTTTCCTCCCATTTCTACAGCAATTATATTAGCAAGAGTAGTTTTTCCAAGACCTGGTGGCCCATAAAGAAGTACATGATCTAGTGCTTCCTTCCTGTTTCTAGCAGCCTCTATAAATATCTTTAGTTTATCCTTTACCTTTTTCTGCCCTATATATTCATTGAGTCTCTTAGGTCTCAAACTATACTCATTTTCTGTATCCTCTTTAATGTTAAGGGGGGTAACTATTCTATCTTCCATACCTATCACCTAACCTAATTCATTAAAAATTTAAGAGCTTTCTTTATCATATCCTCAGTAGAACTTTCTTTTGTTTTATCTATAGAGGCTAAGGCTTTATTTCCTTCCTTTTCCGAATATCCAAGTGCTATAAGAGCCTCCAAAACCTCAGAAGTATTTTGAGTTGCATTTATATTGTCAACATTATCCTCGCCACTAGTAAATTCATCTGCATCTATCTTGTCTTTAAGTTCAAGTATGATTCTTTGGGCAGTTTTCTTACCTATTCCAGGTGCCCTTACCAAATTTTTTTCATCTTCAGATATTATAGCATATTTCAAATTATTTACGTCACTTATGGATAAAAGTGAAAGTGCCGCTCTTGCCCCTATACCATTTATAGTAAGTAAAAGGTTAAACATACTCAATTCTTCTTTAGTTAAAAAACCGTATAATCCTATAAAATCTTCTCTCACTATCTGCTGTAAATACAACACTATGTTTTCTCCTACCTTTGGAGTTTTTGCAATAGTACTGCCAGATGTATTTATTTTATAGCCAATTCCATTATTCTCAACTACTATATAATCTTTATTTACACCTTTATATATTCCCTTTATGTATTCATACATCTAAATTTCCTCCAAAATATTGAAACTTATTAAAATTGGACAAAGTATCATATTGTAACATATAATACTTTATCATTTTAAGTACTTTAGTTCAAGTACTGCAATTGGTAATATACAATTTGCTAAACAGCAAATAACAAATAATAATACTTTTTTCATTAACGTCAAAAAATATAAAAAAAGCCTCAAAGGCTATTATTCATAGTCTTCAAGGCGTGATTCTGCTTCGTCTCTTGTATTACACTCAAAGTACTTATCTCCCTTAGTTAAAAGTCTTATGTCTTCATCTTTTAATTTGCTTGTCTTTATATCAGTTACATCTCTCTTTTCATTTTCTATAAACATATTCCCCTGATTATCCGTCTTATATATAGCAATTAGACCATTCTTTATTCCAAGTACATATTTATTAGGCTCATATTTATCCACTTCTTTTACAAGTACTACTTCTTTTGCACCAAACTTATCAACCTTATATCCAGCAGTTTTATATATATTTTCAACTTCATTTTTGCTTTTACCTGCTAATTTTCCAGCTAATTCTTCTTTTTCCGTCTTAAGTTCTCCACTTTTATTATATTTTATTTTAAATATAATTTTAGCTTTTTCAGCAACAGTTGTATTTATATTAGAATTTGTATTTACAGTGTCATAAGTTCTATTCCCTTGCCTAACCTGTTTTATCTCTCTATCCATGTTTACATTTTGAAATCCAACTACACATATGTAACAACTTAAACCTAAAATTAAAATAGTAAATATAACCAATACTATTGTACGAACTTTTCTATTATCCATAATATCCCTCCTTTTTGAATATTATGGACACTTATCTTAATTATATACACCATATTAGGATTATTTTAATTTTATAGTAGTACTATTCTTATCGGAAAATAAAATTTTGTTTTTAATTACAATATTTCCCTGTCTGTCACTTCTCCATACTAAAATTCCTTTACTTCCTAATCTTTTTTCAACTCGCTTATCTGGTGTATTAATTCCATCACTAGTTACAATTGCTACTTTAGGTTGTATCCTATTTAAAAATTTTACCATTGTGCTGGTATTAAGACCATGGTGCGGTACCTTTAGCACATCGCATTTTTTTAGCTTTTTTGTCCTTATCATGTCATTTTCTTCTCTTTTCTCACAATCTCCTGCAAATAAATAATTTAAACTTCCTATTTTGCCTTGAAGTACAATTGAATTGTTGTTCTCTATACTGCCATCTTTATAGATAGGCCCAATAACTTTAAGATTCATACCATAATGTTTCATACTCCAATTCTTTCCTATGTATTCCACAGATACTCCCATTTTAAGCAATTTATCTGCTATAAAATATTTAATATTATTTTCATGATCAGGCAAATATACTCTACGAACCTTTACCGACTTAGCTATATTGCATATGCCATCATAATGATCATCATGATAATGAGTCAATATTATACCTTCTATTTTATTTACATTATTTGAACTTAAATATTTTATAACCCTGTTAGTATAATATGCAGCTCCTGAATCTATTAAATAATTTTTATTACCTAACTTTATTAAAGTGCAATCTCCTTGGCCTACATCTATAAAATGTACTTCACAAATACCATATTTAGCAAAAGTACTATTTCCCATAAACATTATAATAATAAATACCATAACAATTAATTTCTTCTTCAAATTAATACAAGCCTCCATCTATTACGCATTTGAAAGAAAATAACAATTTAAAAATAGGCCATCATACTGACTAGTTATTTCTTTGAAAATACCTTAATTACTGCATTTATTTTTTGTATAAAAATCAATTATATTCTAAAATTTCATAAAAAATAATCTAAGGTATATAAAAGAAAATAACCAGTAAAATATTCTAGAATACTCACTAGTTATTTTTTAATATGTCTGAATAAAATATGGTATACTAATAATAAAAATATTTAAACAATAAAAAGGAGTGAAGTTGTTCTTGTTAACCTAATAATTTATGGTTGATATAGACATTATAATTATGAAACTAAAAAAAATCATATCTATATTCGTTGTTATTGTTTTAGCATTATACGGTTCATTTTATGTAAGGAATAAATTAATCAGCAGGCATAATAGAGTTAACAGAGCTGTAGTAAAAGTTGTTATACCTGAGGGATATACAAATGAACAAATAGGAAGGACATTAGAAAAATCAGGATTAGTTACAGAAAAAGATTTTATGAATCAAGTGGAAAACTGGTCAGATAATAGTTACTGGTTTTTGAAAGGTCTTCCACAGGACAAGCATAAGCTGGACGGTTTTTTATATCCTGCTACATATACTTTTGAAAAAAACACATCAAGTAAAAAAATCATAAATGAAATGCTTAAAACTTTTGAAGCAAATATAGAACCAAGTAAAAGTTATATAACTAAAAATAATTTAAACACAAGAAATGTTATAATAACAGCTTCTCTAATAGAAAAAGAAGCACGAAAAGATGTGGACAGACCAAAGATAGCCAGTGTTATTTACAATAGATTAAATAAAAATATGCCCTTACAAATAGATGCAACTATTCTCTATGTAATAGGACATAAAGATAAAGTATATAATAGGGATTTAACTGTAAAATCTCCTTATAATACCTACTTAAATAAAGGATTGCCCCCATCCCCAATATGTAATCCAGGGACAAAATCCATAAATGCTGCAATTCATCCTGAAAGAACTAATTACCTTTATTACGTATTGAACACTAAGACCAATACACACGTATTTGCAGAAACATATGCCCAGCACATTAAGAATGTGTCTTTATATGGAAAATAAAAAAATTTTTTCTTGAATAACGTTTATATTCAATGTTTAATTATTAATTTACTCAAATTTTCGCACATATAAAATTTTGACTTAATAAAAAAATTACGACCTAAATGAATTCACAATTCACAGTTCACAATGCACAATTTCGGTAGATTTTTCTCCGCTGTGCTGCGAAAAATTTTAAATTTAAAGCTTATTGAAGCTTTGCTTCAATGGTGCTATATTTTAGATTTTCTGAAGTTTTAACGGAAGAAAATCATCCCTAATTGTGAACTGTGCATCGTGCATTGTGAATTAATTGCGTCGTAATATTTTTAAACTGCAAAAGTTGAGTTAATAACAAAAAACCACTCCTCATGTAAATTTCATATATATCACACGAGAAATGGTTTTCTTAATCAAATAAGTATTAAAACTTGAATGTTTATATGTAATAATAGAATATATACGGAATTTTAAGCATACTTTAAATGCCTTAAAGCCTTTTATTCCTCAAATTCCTCTGGGAATTCAGCGTTGTGGTACACGTCCTGAACATCGTCATCGTCTTCAAGTTTATCTATAAGTCTTTGAACTTTTTCAGCTGTTTCCATATCAACAGATACGGTATTGTCTGGTATCATTGTAATATCTGCAGACAGGAATTCAAAACCCTGTTCCTCTAATTTTTCCCTTACTGTACCAAAGTCTTCTACAGTGGTAATTACCTCAAAGACTTCTTCTTCAGCAGTAAAATCTTCAGCACCTGCATCCAATGCCTTCATCATTATTTCGTCTTCATCCATGTCTTCTTTTCTCTCTATTACTATCTGGCCTTTAGCCTGGAACATCCATCCAACACAGCCATTAGCTCCAAGATTTCCGCCGCTTCTTGTAAATGCTGACCTCACACTGCTAGCACTTCTATTTTTATTATCAGTTAAAGCCTTTACTATCATAGCAACTCCACTTGGTCCATAACCTTCATAGGATATCTCTTCGTAGTTTACTCCCTCAAGTTCCCCTGAACCCTTTTTAATTGCTCTCTGTACTGTATCCTGAGGCATGTTATTTGCCTTAGCTTTTGCTATAACATCTCTTAATTTTGAATTGGAATCCGGATTTGACCCACCTTCTTTAGCAGCAATTGCCAGTTCCTTACCTATTTTAGTAAATATCTTACCTTTTTTTGCATCTGCTTTACCCTTTTTTGCTTGTATATTATGCCATTTTGAATGTCCTGACATACAAATTTCCCCCTAACTTACGGTTATAATTATTTATATTAATTATGCAAATTGTATTATATCATATAAAAGCTGTTAAACACAAATGTGCCCTGCCTTTAATTAATCATTTATGAATTCAATATTACTTTGCTATTTGTTCTTTAATAAGTCTTGAATCCACCTTAAAATAAAATTCCTCATCCCCAACTATTACTTCACATTTTCCATTTGTAAGTTCTATAATATCATTTATTAATTTATCTACATCTTCCGAAATATAGTTTATAGACACACAAATTTTTTGCGTATAGTCTATATTTTCTATATGAATCGACTTTTGTTCAAACATATATTGCAATTTTCCCAAAGTATCATACTCTATAAATATATCTAACTGACATCCTTTTACTTTTTCCACTATTCCAGATTGATCAATTGAAAGAGCAGCAGACTTTGTGTAAGCCTTTACTAGTCCTCCTTTACCCAGAAGTGTTCCTCCAAAATATCTAGTAACTACTATTACCACATCTGTTATTTCCTTTTTCTTTATGACATCTAGTACTGGTATTCCTGCAGTTCCTTGAGGTTCTCCATCATCACTGTATCTTTGTATATTCATTTTTTCTCCAATTACATAAGCATATACATTATGTGTTGCTTTAATATTTTTCCCCTTTACTTTACTTATAAATTTTTTAGCCCCGTTTTCAGTATAAACCCTTTTTATACTTCCTATAAATATAGACTTCTTCTCCTCAAATTGACAACTAGCTTCATCCTTTACTGTAAAGTAACTCACAGATAACCCACCTTTCAAAATATCCCTCTAAACTATTTTAATTTTTACTATAAACAAAGTTCTTGGCATCAGATGGAGTTTCCTCCATCTGATGCTTATTAACAGCCTTCTTAGTACTTCATATCTATCCTTTAGGAGAAATCGTTATCCAGGGACGTAGCCGCTCTTTACTTACACTTGAAGAAAAGTAGATATCCCAAATCTTTGATTTGGTGATAGTCACTTTCACAGAGTACGTGGGAGTATTAGTGCGGGTAGTCATCGGACAAATTACATAATTATAATTTCACTTAATATTTGAATTCCACTTTCTATATTCTTTTCATCCACATGTGAAAAACCAATTTTAAAGTACTTTTCACCTTCTGAAGGTACTTTATAAAACAACGTACCTGGTGTAATTAAAACTTTTCTATTTTTTGATTTTCTAAAAAGCTCTATAGAATCTATAACTATGTTCTGTTTTATTTTCAAATAGAAATGCAGTCCTCCACCTGGTTCTACAAACTCTACTTTATTTTTTAAATATTTATCTATACATTTTTTCATATATACATATCTTTTTTTGTAGACTACATTTAAATCATTTATATAATTTCGCCACAAACCTTTTCTTATATATAAATCTAGAGCCCTTTGCATAAGACTGGATGTAGATATATCCGTATTTATTTTTGAATTTTGAATGCTTTCCTTAAATTTCTTAGGAGGTATCAAATATCCAATTCGTATTCCTGGCAAAAATATTTTTGAAAAGCTTTTTATATAAATAACCCTGTCACTACTATCTAAGCTTTTAAAACTACCATATTTTATGTTATCATTATAAATTAACTCTGAAAGATAATCATCTTCTATTATATAAAAATCATATATATCGGCTAATCTGAGTATTTGCTTTTTCTTTTCATTGCTATAGCTTATCCCAGTAGGATTTTGAAAATAACTCATTGTATAAAAACATTTCACTTTGTTTTTTTTAAGTATTTTTTCAAGGTTGTCTATATTAATTCCATCTTTTTCAATAGGAGTTTCGATTATTTCAGTTCTTCTCCATTTAAATACAGACAGTGCCCCACTGTATGTTGGTTTTTCAACTATTACAGTATCATTTGTATTTAAAATAGCCTTTGAAACTACATCTATACCTTGCTGCGCTCCTGAAACTATAAGTATATCATCCTTATTTATGTTTCCATTCCAGAACACATCACTTATACTATTTCTGAGTCCATCATATCCGAGGGATTCTTGACATATCAAAGCCGATGAGCCATCCCTATCCAGAACCTCATTCAAAACACTTTTAAAGAAACTTATTTGAAAAAATTCACCACTTGGAGTTTCTCCGGTAAAATCTATATAATTTTCTACCTCATTACTAGATATTTTCTTTAGAACCTTTGAGTATTCTCTACTAAAGTTCTTATTTACATCCCTCTTTTTGGCATAAGTTCCACTGCCAATTTTTTGAGCAGCATAACCTTCAGCTTGAAGCCTTTTATATGCATTTACCACAGTGATTTTATTTACATTTAAAAATCCTGCCATTTCTCTTATAGAAGGTAGTTTCTCCCCATCTTCAATTTTATTTGTATCTATCAATTTTTTTATGTGTTTTTCTATTAATAGATATTTAACAGTTTCTTCTCTATTTAGATTCACAAAATATTTATTAGAAATAAAATTCACTTCCTTGCTATAATTTACAATATATAATTGACAGTTGTCAATTATATATTGTCAACTGTCAATTATTACAAAACATCCCTAGTGCTAAATTCTATTTTATAACAATAACTGCATTATGTTAATACAAATTTAATTTATCCAATTAAATAAAATATACATTCTCCTTAAATAATACAGTTCCATCCTTTAACTTATAGTTTCTCGTTTCTTTTTTAAGTATATTTCTTTCCCACAGCTTATTTAATATTTCTTCCATATTTATGTTGTAATGATAAAATAAATCATCATTTTTTATATCTTCTGAACTTAAAAAACAATCCTTTTCTCTCATATAATTTAATAATAACTTAGTCGTATTTCTTATATCTCTGTTTACATTTTCCGTTAAATAATCTATGGTACTATTTATAGAATCAACTATATTTTCATTTTTAAAAAATAATTTGTCTACACATTTTTTAAAGTTGTCATTTAAATTCATAGAAATAGTCATAGAATCTTTACTTATCATATGTCCTGAAGAATTTACATATAATCTGGAAAACTCTTCAACAGAACGTACTGCAGCAATATATGAAGTATATACATTGTCATTTTGAAGATATTTTTTACATATACCCATACTTTTAAATAACTCTCCAATATAATACATATTCCATCTTTCTCTATCTAAATCTGAATAATATCTTCCAGTATCATATTTTGAAGTTATTTCCTTATCCTTTGAAAATACCAGTCTGGATGAAGATATTATTCTAGATATAAATCCACCCTTTAAATTTTTTTCAGGCATCTGCAGGAAGTTACTCTTGCTTACAAGTTTAACATGAATTTGAATTCCCTTTTCCTCAGTGTAAATGTTTTTAATACTGCCCCTTTTATTATCAAACACTACAAGTAAGTCGATATCAGATTCATCCCACAAATCGCCAGTGACCATACTTCCAAAAACCATAACTGCAAGGACAACATCATTTGCTTTAAGTCTATCAATTGTGCTGTTAAAAGCCTTTTGATATTGTAATATAGTTTTTTCCAATTTAGTCTCCCCCTTTTTGACTTTATCAACTTGAATTTCTATATATTATATAATATATTTTTATAAAAATACAATGGTAAAATTATTTTTTTGCTATTTTACCAAAAAAGAGCATCTAATATTTTCAGGTTCTTTCTGAGTTTTGGGTACATCAATCACTTAAAAAGAATGGCTATTCGGATGCGAATAGCCATTCTTTTTAGATTAAGTCAACAAGATTAAACGATGGCCTTTTAGAGAGAAATGCCAAAAAACATTTTTTTGCCAGATTGACTAATCCAGATTTTCCGTATACAATACGTTTGATAAGTTTGAATTTGTTGTTGTTTCCTTCAACAAATCCTGAACTTACTTTTAGAGATATTGCATTCTTGATCGGGGCAATATCTCTTTCTATACCATTGCAAAAAGAAGCTATTGATGAATCTCTGTATTTTTCAATAAGTTTATTAATATATTTTCCTATAGTCTCATCTTTTTTTGTTTTTGGATTCTTTGTAAGCAGATATTTTAACAGACTATTTCTTTTTATAATAATGACATCATCAGGATAACTCCATTCTATAAGGAACTTGGGGTTCATTGGAGTTCTATCTGGAAAGTTGTTTTTTTCAATGCAATAGATATAGTTCCATAATGATTTTTGATTTCCACTATATCCATGTTTCAAAATATAAAAATAAATCAGGTCATCATTGATTCCGTCACGCTGCATCTTGAAGACGATATTGATATATTCATCCATTATCGTTGTTCTTTTCTTATAATTAGCTGGATTGTTAAGTTTTTGGATTTCCTCCTCAGTCATGTTGATATATTTTTTTGCTGTTAATTTGGATATTTGAAATTCTTCTGAAACAAGTTTGATTCTTTTATTTTTGAGATTTCTCCAGTATTCCTGGATCTGACAGATCAATCGCTGTTTTTTTTCCTGCTTTCAGTATGTGCCCGATATTGTGGTGAATTCAGATCATGTTTTTTGTTATCGAACTTAATTTCTGTTCCGTTAGGGGTTCGTGGAACAGAATTATCATAGTCAAACGACTCTATCATTTTCTCATTCGGCATTTTTTTCTTTAAAACTTTTTCTGGGGCTTTATCCAATATTTCATCATTACGTATAAATATTTTTGCCGGCATATCTTCTTTAAAAATATCTTTCATCCGATCAAGGAGATTTTGAAGCAGATGAAACCGGTCTGCCACCTGAATGCATTCCGGAAGTATCTCGCTAATGGCAGATGCATAGGCACTGACACGGTCTCTTGCGACCAATTTTACTTTCTTATGCTGTTTTAGCCACTCTCTCAAAGGTTGTCCATCTCTACCTTCTAAGAGAGCAATTAGATGATGGCCTTTTAGATCATAAATAGCAGTCGCATAAGTTTGACCTTTTCGTATAGCAACATCATCCACACCTATTGCTTCCACATCTGGATCATCTACGAATTCTATACTGTCATACAGTCGTTGTATAGTATCATTACTGATTTTTACTCCAAGTAGTGCAAGAACCTTGATTGCACCTTCGTTGCTTAAAAACATTGACACACCAAGAATCAAAGAATTCAGTGCATCAGTTCTTACCTGTGATAACTTTGCAAAAGGTAGTTTTTCCATAAATATTCTGCGGTTGCAAGCAGGATTCAGACATTCATACTTGTAAACATTTGCATGAAGAAATGTCTGTTTGCAATGAATTGGAGTATCCTGTAGAGTCCTTTCATAAGTAGCATGTAACTGTCTGCTTTCTGAACCACATTCAGGGCAACAGCAACTGTGTGGTTTTGATTTGACGTAAATATCTAAGGTGTTTTCATTTTCTGTATAATTATAGACAAAATGATTGTCATCCAGCAAAAAAGAAAAATCACCAATAGTTTTGTATTTCATTTTCAGCACCTTCTTCCATACCATTATTTTATCAAAATACCCAAATATAATAATAACAATAGCAAAAAAATCAAGTATCTTATGATACTTGATTTAATGTAAATACCCAAAACTCAGAAAGAACCTATTTTCATACCAATACTCTCTTTTAAAATGTCCAATTATAAATGTTCAATTATTTTAGGTTAATTATAAACTTCTTAAATTTATTGTATGTTTTTTCATCTACAAGTGCATTTACATAGGTTCCATCTTCCCTATAATCTTCATTCTTTACCTTACAATATTTGTGAATAAATGACACTACAGATTGTTCTGTATAAGGAATTAAATATTCTGCTTTTTTTATATTATGAGGAAGCATTTCCAATACTCTTTTCAAAAGCTCATTTAAATTTGTACCATATCTAGCTGATATAAATATTGCATTTGAATTTTTATATCTATCTTTTATACTGCTTAATTTAGTATCTTCCAATTTGTCAATTTTGTTTAATACTATAAGTACAGGTTTATCATTTACTTCTAATTCGTTCAGTACTTCATTTACTGCATCTATCTGTTCTTCTGCATAATCGGATGATGCATCTACTACATGTAATAATAAATCAGCATATTGTACTTCTTCTAAAGTAGATTTAAATGCTTCTACCAAATCATGAGGAAGTTTTTTTATAAAACCTACGGTGTCGGTCACTGCAATTGTTCTGCCATCTTCCAATTCCACAGCCCTAGTAGTAGTGTCCAAAGTAGCAAATAACATATCTGCTTCAAATACCTTTTCCTTATTTACATTTTCTCTAGTAACAGCTACTTCACACAATTTATTTCTTAAAGTAGATTTACCCGAATTAGTATACCCCACCAGTGATACCTTGTTTATCTCATCTCTCTTCTTTCTTTGAGTTTTTCTAACCTGCTTTATTTTCTTCAGTTCTTTACTAATTTCATATATTTTGTCTCTTATATGTCTTCTATCAGTTTCCAACTTCTTTTCACCAGGTCCTCTAGTGCCTATTCCTCCTCCAGTCCTTGAAAGAACTATACCGAGTCCTGAAAGCCTAGCTAACCTGTATTTTAGTTGTGCAAGTTCCACCTGTAACTTAGATTCCTTACTCCTTGCCCTTGAAGCAAATATATGAAGTATAAGAGTAGTTCTATCTATTACTTTTATTCCTAGGTTTTCTTCTAAGTTTCTAACTTGAGAGCCAGATAATTCATCATCAAAAATTACTATATTTGCACCACTGAGCTGTGCAATTAATGCTATCTCACTTACCTTTCCCTTTCCTACATAAAAAGCAGTATCTATAGTATCTCTTTTTTGAAGTATTTTTTCTAACACATTAACATTACAGGCTTTTGCCAGTTCTTTTAATTCATCCAAGCTATCTTCAGTATCCGTTCCTACAAGTAATGCTCTCTCTCCTTCTTCTTGCAGCACATATTCATCATTCATCGATTTTTCTATTTCATTTACTTTTTGTACTATATTAAAGTTAACTGCGTCCTCTAAAGTAAGCTTTTCTGAAATTTCACTTATAACTTCTCCATTTTTTACCTTGCAAAATCCTATAGTAATGCCTGTAATGCCATCCTTGTCAACCCCTATAGCCGCTATGCAGTCTAATCTCAATTTTACCAAGGCTGAAATATCAATTTCGGAAAGTCTAGAATCTCCATTAGGGTGGGTATGTACTATCCTAATACCACAGAGCTTATTTTGATTTGCCTCAATTTCAGTAATACTTACAGTACTACTATCCCCAACAGATATGCTTACAATTGTTCCTCTTTTATCAATTGCTAGGCTTAATTCTCTATTTAAATAAGTAGTAATTCTAGAAATCATTTCTACAATTTCCCTGCTGCATATGCTTTCTTTTGAAACTCTTATATCATAAATCTTTTCCAATTCATCTAATATCGAATTCTTTATTCCTTCTGTATTTCCATATATCAAAATATCATCTCCATATCTATCAATTCACAATTCACAGTTTGCAATGCACAATTTCAGTATATTTTCTGTGACAACAAAAAATCGTCCTTAATTATGCATTATGAATTGTGCATCATGCATTACAAATTGATTACTTCATATTATTTTTATATTAAATAAAAATTTCGTATGCACAAAAACTGAATTTGTAGCTATCGTATAATTCTATACTAAATAAAAAACATTGTAAACACATTACTTCAGGTCATTGAAAATTTTCAGAAATCTTGTTAATATTGATAATATAATTTTATATTATGGCAATCATTAATTTAATATACACCATGGAGGAATATTATGGAAAACAGAACAAAAAACATATTGATATCCCAAGAACGAATTGAAAAGAGGATAGAAGAAGTAGGTAAAATAATAACCACTAAATATAAAGATAAAAATTTATATGTATTATCACTTTTAAGAGGAAGTTTCATATTTACAGCAGATTTAGTAAGACAAATAAAACTTCCTGTAAAAATAGGATTTATGACAACTTCAAGTTATGGAAATTCTGAAACATCATCTGGTGAAATAAAAATTGTAAATGATATATTAGACGACCTGAAGGGGTATGATGTTTTAATTGTAGATGACATAACAGATACAGGTATTACTATGGACTTTGCTATAGACCATGTAAAATCTCTAGGTGCTTCCAGTGTAAAATGCTGCGTTCTTCTAGACAAGCCTGACAGAAGAAAAATTTCATTGACCCCGGATTTTTGTTGTTTCGAAATTCCCGATGTATTTGTTGCAGGTTATGGATTAAATTATGGAGACTATTATCGAAATATACCTTATATATTTAACTGGGAATAATTTTGTTTAAATAATGGCAAAGCTCTTTTTAACATTGAGCTTTGCCATTATTTAATTACCGGATTTTAACTTAACTCCAGTTTTATCAAGGCCTAAATCTATGGCCGTTTCTGGTACTTTTCCCACTATAATTGTTTCTGATATGGGTACTTCATTTTTTACCTGTACATCCTCACTTCCAAAGGGAATCATAACCCTCATGTTTGTTTTTACCTGTACACTTATTTTATGTCTAGCTTGATTTATACCTGCACTTTCAAAGCTTGACAAATATTTAGTCTCTATGTAACCTATAGGCTGCATCCTAATCGTAATGCTAGGTCCAAAAAATGCTAGCAAATTGTTTTTCATTATATATCCCATGGGAATCTTCAAGCCAATTTTTCCTACATTTCTTAGCTTACTTTGGGATTCCAATGCCACATCACAAGCGATTTTATTCATTTTTAGTGTATCTGCCCTAACCATAACTATGTTGTCTTCCTTATCTTTTTCCACCTGTATAATGTCTTTATAATTAAATTGTTTTGAATACTCCTGCATTATAACTGAGTTTATAGTTTGTGTAACTACAGCTCTGATTTCTACATCTGAAGCTGTAATTATAGCAGGAGTTATCCTTGAATTTATAAAATAAAGACACACTGCTGTGGGTAAAGTTATTACAATTATTATTAATACAATTTTCACTTTCTTAATGGGAACTTGAAATCTTTTTATATCTTCCACATCCTTATGATTTGATACATAATATATATATGACAATAACTTCGTGTATTTACCTAAAGATTTAATTTATGTTATAATAATTTAAAAAATGTACACTTCAAAACAAGGAGGAAATTTATGGTCAAAAAGCGTAAAAAAGCTCAAAAAAAGTTTTTTAAGCATGGAGCTGCAATTTTATGTGGATTATTAGTATTGGTATTTGCTGCAGCATTGGGTTTAACTGCAGCTGTTATAAAAAATTCTCCTCCACTAGACATAAGCCAAATATCGAATTTAAACGAACCTTCCGTTCTATATGATGATAAAAATAATTTAATGGACGTACTAGTTACCCCACAGCAAAGGACGGTAATACCTTTTAGCAGTATGCCCCAAAATTTAAAAAATGCTTTCGTAAGCATAGAAGATGAACGATTTTATAAACATAAAGGCATAGACTTAAAAAGACTCATAGGTGTAGTATTTATAGATATTAAAAGCAAACTTAGTGGAAATACTGGAATTCAAGGTGCATCTACCATAACCCAACAATTGGTTAGAAATATATATTTATCTTCTAAAATATCTTATAAGAGAAAAATGCAAGAAATATATCTTTCCTTAAAACTTGAAAAAAAATTGAGTAAAACCCAAATACTTGAGGCTTACATGAACACAATTTATTTAGGAGGAAGAGCATTAGGTGTTGAAGCTGCCGCCAAACAGTACTTTGGCAAATCAGCAAAAGATCTAAACTTAATTGAGTGTGCTTTTATTGCAGGTATGCCTCAAAGTCCTTCTGTATATTATCCTTATTCTCCTACAGCTAAAAAAAATCCATCTATATATTTAAATAGAACTACTACTGTAATAAAAAAAATGTATGAGAATGGATATATATCAAAGAATCAGTACACAACTGCTGTAAATGATATTGCAAATGGTAAACTGGATATAATGTCTGAGCCTACTGTAAACAATGGATATAACAATGAATGGTTTACTGTACCTGTTATAAATGCAGTAAAAAAAGATCTAAAATCCAAATACAAATATACAGATGAACAAATTGAGAATTTACTTATGTATAGTGGTTTAAAAATACATACTACTATGAATAAGGACTTGCAGGAAAAAACTGAAAATACCTTAAATAACGACAGTATTTTTAATTCTTCATCTCCAGATAAAAATGGAATAGTTCAACCTCAGGCTTCTGCTGTAGTCATGAATTATCATACAGGTGAGGTAAAGGCACTAGTCGGTGGAAGGGGAACCCAGCCAGCCAGATCTTTCAACAGAGCTGCATCTGAAAAATATTTAAGACCTTCAGGTTCCAGTATAAAACCTTTAACTGTATACAGCCCTGCTGTAGATTCAAAACAATTTACTGCAGCTTCTACAATAGATTCTTCTCCATTATCACCTGAACTTTCAAATAAATATGCTTCTAATGGAGAACCTTATGACCCTAAAAATGATGAATCTACTGATTTTGGAACCGTAACTTTAAGAACTGCCTTAACTAAATCCTTAAATACAGTAGCAGTTAAAATAGAAGATAGAATGGGTTTAAAAACCGGAGCTGACTATGCAGAAAAATTTGGTTTAACTTTAGACGAGCATGATAGATCCAGTATAGCAGCACTTTCTCTTGGAGAGCTCCATCATGGTACAAATACACTTTTGATGTCTGCTGCTTATGGAACTTTTGGAAATTCTGGAAAATACACTACTCCAAAGCTTTACACTACAGTAGTAAATAGAGATGGTACAGTTTTACTTGATAATAAAACCCAAACTAAAAAAGCACTTTCTCCACAAAGTGCCTATGTGCTATATCAAATGTTAAAAGGTCCTGTAAGTGCAGAAGGAACTGGTAGCAATGCTAATTTAGGAGATATGCCTGTAAGTGGTAAAACAGGTACTTCTGAAGATAACAAAGATCTATGGTTTGTAGGACTAACTCCTTATTATTCCGCTGCAGTGTGGATTGGTAATGATAATGATTCTGTATTAGATGGCTCATTAAACAGTAACTCTGCAGCCCAACTTTGGGCTAATATAATGTCTCCTTTCCATCAAGGTCTAGAAGCAAAAGATATTGAAATGCCAGATGGAGTTGTAACTTCTTCTATATGTTCTAAATCAGGGAAACTTCCTGTTTCAGATTGTCATACAGATCCTACAGGTAATAAAGTTTATACTGAATATTTTATAGATGGAACAGTTCCCTCAGATTATTGTAATGTATCTCATTCATGGAATGCACTTGATAACTTACCTGAGAATAAAAGGAAAAAGAATAACGCTACTAACAAAAATAACTGGAATTCTGATAATAATACAAATGATAATCCTTCTAATACTAATACTAATACAAACACTAATACAACTACTAATACAAACACTAAAGATAAAAAAGACACTACTAGCGATGAAAAATCAAAGGATGTTAACAATTTACCTACTACAATTCCTAGTACAGGAAATTAACTTTATATTGATTTAATTTAAATGGGGTGTTCAAAGCAATTTAAAGAATTGCCTTTGAGCATCCCATTTTATCTGATGTTAACCTGTTAAAATTTCTCTCATAGTTTTTAACACTTTTTTTTCAATTCTAGAAACCTGTACTTGATTTATACCTAGCATCTTTGCTACCTGTACCTGAGTTTTATCTTTAAAATATCTCAGCATTATAATTTGTCTCGATTTCACATCTAAATTGTTCAAAGCTTCTTTAAGTGCAATTTTATCCACCATCTCTACATCTTCCTTTGGATTTTCACTTATCTTATCTATCAAAAGCACTGGTGAACCATCATCTTGATGTATAGTATCATACAAATACTGCAAACTGCTAGCAGATTCTGTGGCAAAAATCAGTTCTTCTACTTCTACTCCAGAATACTCTGCTAATTCTTGTATTGTAGGTTCTCTATTTAATTTTTTAGTAAGTGCTTCTCTGTCATAGTGGATTTTTTTTGCAGTATTTTTTACACTTCGACTTACTTTTATCATTCCGTCATCCCTTAAGAAGCGCTTTATTTCCCCTAATATCATGGGTACAGCATATGTAGAAAATTTTACATTGTATTCTTCATTGAAATTATTTACCGCTTTCATAAGTCCCATACAACCTATTTGAAATATATCTTCATACTCGTATCCCCTATTTAGAAATTTTTTACTTATAGATGCCACTAATGGTAAATTCAATTCTACCAATTTATTCAGGGCTTCTTTATCTCCTTTTTTTGCATATTTAATCAATTCCAAATTATCATTATAACTATATTTTAATTTTTTTGCTGTTTCCTCACTCATACTATTCACCTAACTTAATGAATTAAAAACTTTTTTCATAGTTAATCTTGTCCCTTTGTTTTTTTCAGATTCTACTTTAAGGGAGTCCATAAAAGTTTCCATTACAGTAAATCCCATGCCTGATCTCTCAAGATCAGGTCTTGAAGTATAAAGGGGTTGTCTAGCAAGTTCTATATTTTCTATACCTACACCTTGGTCTTCTACTATCAATATAAGTTCTTTTTCTTTAATAAAGGCCTGAATTTTAACTACACCTTCCTTATTTTCATAGCCATGAATAATAGAGTTTGTAACTGCCTCTGAAACTGCAGTTTTTACATCTGCCAATTCCTCCACTGTAGGATCAAGTTGTGACACAAAAGCTGCTACTGAGACTCTGGCAAAGCTTTCATTTTGTGATTTACTAATAAACTCTATTTTCATATTGTTATCGTACATAATTTATCCCCCCATTAAATATTCTGAAGTGCTTCCGCAACGCTGTCATAAAGTCCTATAATTTTAAACATACCTGAAAGTTCAAATACTCTTTTTACTGAATTGATTGCACCTACAATACATACGCTGCCATCTGCAGAATTTAGTTTTTTATACCTTCCTATTACCACTCCTATTCCAGAGCTATCCATAAAACTTACTCCTGAGAAGTCCATTATCAATTTGTTTAAACCATCTCTGTCCAATCTATCATCTATTTTATTTCTCACTTCTTCTGCACTATGATGATCTAGTTCTCCTCTCATATAAACTATAAGTTTATTGTCCTTTACATTAAATTCTAAATTCATATATTATCTAAAGCTCTACTAAAGCTATACTAAATAAAGTACCTGCCATATATAGCCTCAGCGTTAAAATCTCAATTTTAACTTTAATTTACCATATAACAATAAAGGCATATTGTTATATGACTAAAATTCATACTAAGAATTTTAGTCATATGCATAAATAATGCATAGTCCGAGCCAGACACTCTTACCCCCCTTCTTTCATTTTTAATCTGGAGTTACAATAAACCAAAAATATGTACACATAGTTGTAATTTTTAATCAGTAACCCTCTATTAAATCAAAACCTGTACTTTAATACTATTCTCCGTTTGGAATAATTTTCCTTCTTTTTTTATTAGTAATTTTATTATTTATTTTTACCACCTATTATATTTTTAAACACATAATGATAATTTTTTTAGTAAAATTTAAAAAGATAATTGCCAAATATGAACTCAGCAATTATCTTTTATTTTTTCTACAAGCTCAATCTCCTTATCTGTCAGCCCAAAAAAATCACACAACCTTTTTTCTACATTATTTTCTCCTCTAAAATCAATAGAAGGAATATACAATTTCATCACATTATTAGGATAATACTCATATAGATTTTCTCCTAATTTTTTCCCGAAGGTCTTAAAGTAAAATTCATACAAAGAACTGTTTAATATATTTAAAAGTATTTCATACGTAAAAGGTACATCTTTTTTTAATACTAAAGAATATATATCTGCACTAAAATAGCTTCCCTTATCAATAGCAAATCTATTATCACAAGATTTATATGGGAATACAATTTTCTTTTCTTCAAAAATTTCCGGTTTTCTCCCCCATTGAAGCTCATACCACTTTCTCGTTCCCTTTTTACATTCTCTTCTCTTCATAAGCTTTTTTTTGTACTGCTCTATATACTTTATAGCATTAGGACTTTCTATCTCATTTTGTATTAAATTTGAGTATATAATAAATTTTTTACCTCTAATTACCTCGTTTTTTCGTATATGGCTGCTTTTCACCCATGGTTTTATCAACCTTAATTCAATTTTTCTA